>JABUEV010000188.1 GCA_013314865.1 Bacteroidales bacterium
TATAGTAAGGCACCGAACTTGCAAGCAGCCTTCCGTCATGAGCCAGAATATCACCCCTGTTGGCAGGGATTTCAGACGTCTTATAGACATATCTTTCGCTCATTGACGACCATTTACCTCTTTCGACAGTCTGAAGCAAAAGAATCCTGATGATCAGCGTTATTGCCAGAAGCACCATCACCAGATAAACAACTCCGCTACGCCATACTATCTCATTACGTATTGCCATCAGTCAATCATTTGTCAACGACAATTCTGTATGGAGGGACTCTGAGCTCCTCCAGCCCCAGTCCCCTCTCTCCTGCAAGTCTGGCGATTTCGGACTGACGGCTTAGAGACATCAGCTCAGCTGAAACTGAAAGCGATTCTGCTCTCAGATCCTTTACTTCCCTTGAAAGCCTGGTGGTAATCCTTGTTACCCTTTCAGCATGGAAACGATTTGCGATATAAATTGCTCCCAGAAACGTCAACAGAAGAATAAACCAGATATTTTTTAAGACTATCTTGTCAGAGACCATGCTTCCGCTGAGCAGTTCCTTGAGAAAACTTGCTGAACCTTCTGTTTTAGCCTTTTTACTGTGGTTTTCCTCCATAGTCAGATCTTCTCTGCAACCCTTAGCCGGGCACTTCTTGCCCTGGAATTCTCATCAATCTCTTCCTTTGTGGGAACTATTCCTTTCTTTTCTATAAGCCTGAAAGGAGTGATAAGATTCCCGTAAAAATCTCTC
The DNA here is from genome assembly GCA_013314865.1 of Bacteroidales bacterium. Lineage (GTDB taxonomy): Bacteria > Bacteroidota > Bacteroidia > Bacteroidales > VadinHA17 > LD21. Next base: position 729 of record JABUEV010000188.1, read on the forward strand.
TGCTCTTCACCCTGGAAATTTCCGGTCTTCATGAAGTTTTTCACAAGGCGGTCTTCCAGTGAATGATATGTGATGACAACAAGTCTTCCGTCTTTCTTAAGCACTTCAAGAGCCTGTTGCAGCATCTCCTTCAGATATTCAATTTCATGATTTACCGCAATCCTGAGTGCCTGAAACACTTTGGCATAAAACTTATTTTCGAGCCTTGCAGGGGCAAATTTCCCGACCACATTTATAATATCACTGGCTTTCAGGATGGGCATAACTGTCCTTGCTGTGACAATTTCATGTGCTATTTTTTTTGCATTTATCAGCTCCCCGTATTCGGAGAAAAGGTTTGCCAGATCCTTTTCACTAAGAGACCTGAGAAGATCTGCTGCTGTAACCTTGCTTTTCTTGTTCATTCGCATGTCAAGCGCCGCATCATTCCTGAATGTGAATCCCCTCTCAGGTTCATCAAACTGATGGAATGAGACTCCCAGATCCGCAACTAATCCGTCAATTGATTGAATTCCCAAAAATTTCAGGTTGTTTTTCAGGAAGCGGAAGTTCTGGTTAAGAAATATCAGCTTGCTGTCCTCAGGAAGGTTTGCTTTTACATCCTCATCCTGGTCAAATGCTATCAGTTTTCCGGTTTTCAGACGCCTTAATATTTCCCTTGAGTGTCCACCTCCGCCAAAAGTGACGTCAACGTAAATACCATCAGGTTTTATCTTCAATGCCCTGATGGTCTCGTCAAGCAATGCCGGTATATGGTAGTACAGTTCTTTCACGGCTCATTGACATTTCCACCCATTAATTTTTCAGCCAGCATGGCAAAATCTTCGGCAGGCATTCCAATCTTTTCGTAGATGTCAGCTGCCCAGATTTCAATCCGGCCGTCCTGACCGGCCAGCACCACATCCCTGTCGGCCCCGATTGATTCCAACAGACGCCTTGGAATAAGCATCCTGTTGTTATTGTCCAATGATAATTCAGCGGTCCCCTTGAAGAAATTCCTCAGGAACATGTTATGCTCGCGGTTGTAGGGGTTCATCCTCTTTCTTATCTTTTCAAGCTGACGGTTCCAGTCTTCTATCGAGTAGAGTACTAGGCAGTTCTCAAAAATGTCTTTGCGTACCACGAAGTGATCCTGAGCATCAAGCGGCATCTGCTTCTTGAATGCCACAGGAAGAATGATTCTTCCCTTGGCATCCACCTTACATGCGTAATCACCTATAAATGTGGCCATAAAAGGTTTTTTCCTGAAAACGCTAAAATAAATAAAAATTATCCACTTTCCTCCACTTTACTCCACTTTTTTTAGATTTTTGTTAATAACTTTTTAAAAACAGTGATTTCAGATCCGCTTTTTATTCAGTTTCAATAATCTCAAAAGTCCATCAGACGCAGTTATGGCAAGGAAATGTCAAATAGTTTCAGTGACTTTAAGTAAAATCAAACGAAATTCAATTTTTTGGTAATTTTGGACATGAATCATAATCTGAAGCTTGAAAAATGAAAGATATTGGTGACAGCAGAAGTGAAACTCTGAGGGTAGATGTGGAACAAGTGCTTTTTTCAAAAAATCCGTCTCTTGCAAAGAAGCTTCCGCGTTTTGTCATCAATTATCTTAAAAGAATAGTGCACCAGGAAGAGATAAACAGATTTCTTGAAATTAACGGACATCTGAAAGATGCAGAATTCATCAAGGCGGGCCTCGATTATTTTGGCATTAAATACAATGTTTACGGAAGTGAAAATATACCAGGGGACGGCCGGCATATTTTTGTATCGAATCATCCTCTGGGCGGGCTTGACGGGCTGGTTTTCATATATGAAATTTCGAAATATTTTAAGGAAATAAAATTTCCCGTCAATGATATTTTGATGAATATCAGGAATCTCTCCGGAATTTTTGTTCCGATCAACAAGCACGGAGCTCAGGGAAGGGAGGCTGCCAGGATGATTGAGGAAGCATATTCCTCAGACTGCCAGATTCTGTATTTTCCTGCCGGTCTCTGCTCCAGAAAAAGAAGGGGAGTAATAAAGGATCTTAAATGGCATAAGAATTTTATTACCAAGGCTGTACAGCATAAAAGGGATATAGTGCCGGCATATTTTTCAGGAAGGAACTCCAATTTCTTCTATAATCTTTCAAATATCAGGAATCTTCTGGGCATTAAAGCAAACATCGAGATGCTTTATCTTGCCGATGAGATGTTCAGGCAGAAGGAAAAAACAATAAACCTTGTTTTTGGCAGAAAGATTCCGTGGCAGACATTTGACCGCTCAAAAAGTCCGGATGAATGGGCCGACTTTGTGAAATCGGAAGTTTACACCCTTGAATCATTAATTCATCAGGCAGTGCCGATTCAAAAAAATGTCTAAATTTCGATCGATTTTTTTCTTATGAAAACTTAGATCATTTTCTCTGAGCTGAAATATATGAAACCTATAGCAGACCCCCTCCCAAGAGATCAGATAATTGCAGAACTAACCCCTGACAAGCTGCTTCGGCGGACAAATAACGGGAACAATGAAGTTTATGTATTCGATTACCATAGCTCTCCTGCTCTGATGCACGAAGTAGGAAGAATAAGGGAAATAACTTTCCGTCATGCAGGAGGCGGCACAGGTCACGAAATAGATATTGACAGTTTCGATACAGACAAAGAAGACCCGCAGAAGCAGTTGATTGTATGGGACCCCGAAAATTTGGAGATAGTCGGAGGCTACAGGTTTTACTTCCCGCCTAAGGGCTGTACGCACTGTGATATTTCAAAACTGGCATCATCAGTTTATTTCAATTTTTCCGAAAAATTTCTCACCAGGTATTTACCTCACATGATGGAACTTGGGCGCTCATTTGTCCATCCCGACTACCAGTCACGTACAATGGGGAGAAAAAGTCTTTATGCCCTCGACAATCTCTGGGACGGGCTGGGGGCAATAATTCTTGACAACCATCATCTCCGTTATCTTTTCGGTAAGGTAACAATGTACCCTCATTTCAACCAGAAGGCAAGAAATATGATTCTCTATTTCCTCCGGAAGCATTTTAATGATCCCGAGAATCTTGTAACCCCTAAAGATCCTGCAAATATCGACATCAATGAGGAGGAGATGAAGAAACTTTTTTCAGGCGCTAAATACAAGGATGATTATAAAATACTATCAAGGGAGGTCAGAAATCTTGGTGAAAACATACCGCCCCTTATAAATGCCTACATGGGATTATCACCTACAATGAAGACATTTGGCACATTCATAAACCATAAGTTCGGCAACGTGGAGGAAACGGGCATAATGATAACTCTGAAAGATATTTATGTGGAAAAGATTAACAGACACCTCTCATCTTACAAGAAGGATTTTGAGATTCGCTGGTTTTCGCATGAAAATCAGTAGGCGCGGGCGTTGATCCCTTCAAAGTAATTTATATATGACTGGTTAGCCACCTTATTGCCTCCCGGAGTGGGGTAATCACCTGTAAAATACCAGTCACCCCTATGGCCAGGACATGCTTCATGCAGAGCCTCAACCGACTGAAAGACAATTTCCACTTCTGCCTTTATGGTGTCATTTCTGAGCATTTGTGCTATTTTCCGTGATATATCCTGCGGACTGAAAGGTCTGTAGATTTCCCTGCCTACATTTCTCATTTCATTCACAGGCTTCATCATCTCAGCTTTTGCTTCAATATAGACTTTCTCCAGCATTTCCTCCCTGCCTGTCTCCTTTAGCAGTTCAACAGCAGCCTTGAATGCTATGAAATCCCTGAGTTTTGCCATGTCGATTCCATAGCAGTCGGGATATCTGATCTGGGGGGATGATGAAACAACTACAATTTTAGCAGGACCTAGTCTGTCGAGTATTTTTATGATGCTTTTTTTCAGGGTGGTGCCTCTTACAACCGAATCATCTATTACTACAAGATTACCTATGCCTCTTCTTACCACACCATAAGTAACATCATAGACATGTCCGACAAGGTCATCACGGCTTTTGTCTTCCGTAATGAAAGTTCTCAGCTTTACATCCTTCACCGCAATCTTCTCTACTCTAGGTCTTCTGGATATAATTTTTCCGATCTCCTCCCGGGTAAGTTTGTTTTTATTATTAAAGATTGTATCTGCCTTTTGCTGGTTAATATAGTTCTCAACACCTTCAATAAGCCCGTAAAAAGCACTTTCAGCAGTATTGGGGATGTAGGAAAATACTGTGTTTTCGATGTCAAAGTTTACCGCTCTTAGAACAGGCAGTGCAAGCAGTTCTCCCAGCTTTTTTCTTTCCCTGTAAATATCCTTGTCAGTTCCCCTCGAAAAGTAAATTCTTTCAAAAGAGCATTTCTTATGTTCAGACTCTTCCTTTATTTTTTCAACAAGTATTTCGCCCGACATTTTCACTATCAGAGCTGATCCCGGGGGAAGCTCAGCAACATCATCGCTTAAGGCGTTAAAGATTGTCTGAATGACAGGTCTTTCAGATGCCACCACTACAAATTCATCATCTATATAATAGAAGGCAGGTCTGATGCCAGCAGGATCTCTTATGACGAATGCATCGCCATGGCCTACCATTCCAACCATTACATATCCCCCGTCCCAGTTGCGGCTTGCCTTCGATAGGACTGTCACCAGATCAAGGTTTTGCTCAATCAGAGGTGTTATTTCCCTTTTTGTGTAGCCTTGTTCCTTAAACCTTCTGTAAACCCTTTCATTCTCCTCATCGAGCCGGTGTCC
>JABUEV010000189.1 GCA_013314865.1 Bacteroidales bacterium
TTTCCAAAAGAAGAACAGGGTATTCAACCTAAAGATAAAAGCGAGAGAAGGGGGAAAAGACCCAGAACCAGGCAGGGTGGTCCGCGCAGGCCTGAATCGGTAATCTCGGTCTCTCCCGGAGATGTTGGAAGACCGGAAACCAGACCAAGGGAGTGGTATGAACAAAAAGCCAGGGCAGAAAAAGAGGAAGCTAAAAATATCCCTGTGAAGGAGGAAGAAACTGATACTGAAACAAGAGTCGCACCCGGATGGAAACCTGAAAGAAAACCGGAAAAAATATCAAAAGTTGAAAAAATCCCTGAAAAAGAGATAAAACTTTTTCCTGATGAAGAATTCTCAGGAAAATACGATGAACCACAGAGCGAGAATTTTGATCAGGTAATCAGCGCCACTGAGGAGACAATATTTGTGGAGCAATCTTCAGCCGAAGAAATGCCATCTGAAGCAGTCATGGCTGAAACTCCTGTTCCCCAGACAGAACCTGTTCAGGAACCGGTTGCCCCGAAAGAAGAAAAAAAGGAAAAACCGTATGATTTTGAGGGAATAGTGTACAGTACCGGAGTGCTTGAAATAATGCCTGACGGATACGGATTTCTGAGATCAGCCGATTACAATTACCTTAACTCTCCTGATGATATTTACGTTTCTCAATCACAAATAAAGCTTTTTGGCCTTAAAACAGGTGATACGATCAAAGGAACAATCCGCACCCCCAAGGAAGGAGAAAAATATTTCCCTCTTATAAAGGTGGAAGAAATAAACGGCAGGAGTCCTGACTACATAAGAGACCGTGTGCCGTTTGATTTTCTGACGCCGTTGTTCCCCAATGAGAAATTTACCCTGTGTACTCCTGGTGAAGGTTCACTGTCGGTCAGAATAATTGACATGTTCACTCCTATCGGAAAAGGACAACGCGGACTGATAGTTGCACAGCCAAAGACAGGTAAGACAATCCTGCTTCAGGAGATTGCCAATGCCATAGCAAAATACCACCCCGAGGTTTATCTGATGATCTTGCTCATCGATGAACGGCCCGAAGAGGTTACAGACATGGCAAGAAACGTAAAGGCTGAAGTGATAGCTTCAACATTTGATGAGCCTGCTGAGCGCCACTGCCGTGTGGCAAATATTGTACTTGAAAAAGCCAAAAGACTGGTCGAATGCGGACATGACGTTGTTATACTTCTTGATTCAATCACCCGCCTTGCCAGAGCCTTCAATACAACCGCACCAGCCTCAGGAAAAGTCCTTTCAGGCGGTGTTGATTCAAACGCACTGCATAAGCCAAAACGATTCTTCGGTGCCGCCAGAAACATTGAAAACGGCGGTTCACTGACTATCCTTGCCACTGCCCTTACCGATACCGGATCAAAAATGGATGATGTAATATTTGAAGAATTTAAGGGAACCGGTAATATGGAACTCCAGCTCGACCGTAAACTAGCCAACAGGAGAATATTCCCTGCCATAGACATCCCGGCTTCAAGTACAAGACGCGAAGATCTGCTTCTTAATAAAAACATCCTTCAGAAAATCTGGATACTCAGAAATTACCTTACCGACATGAACGCCGTGGAAGCAATGGAATTTCTGCGCGACCGTCTCATGCAGACAAAATCCAATGAAGAGTTTCTGATTTCAATGAACGGAAGTTAAAAGAATCCATAATTTTTAAGTAACTTTGCGTTTTCTTTTATAAAAGAAAATTAATTAACCTTTTATATATACTTAATCACAATGGGAACAAAAAAATTTATAACCTGCGACGGCAACTATGCTGCTTCGCACATTGCTTATATGTTTAGTGAAGTCGCTTGTATATACCCTATCACTCCTTCATCAACAATGGCTGAAAATATTGATGAATGGGCAGCCAACGGACAGAAAAACATGTTTGGTGAACCTGTAAAGGTGGTGGAAATGCAGTCTGAAGCAGGAGCCGCAGGTGCGGTTCATGGTGCACTTCAGACAGGTGCTCTTACATCGACATTCACCGCATCACAGGGATTGCTCCTGATGATACCCAATATGTACAAGATAGCAGCTGAACTGCTGCCGGGTGTCTTCCATGTAAGCGCCCGTACCGTAGCAGCACACGCACTTTCAATTTTTGGTGACCACAGTGATATTTATGCAACACGACAGACTGGCTTTGCACTTCTCGCCAGCGGAAGCGTCCAGCAAATTATGGACCTTGCCGGAGTTGCCCACCTCTCAGCTATAAAATCCAGAATACCGTTCCTTCATTTCTTCGACGGCTTCCGCTCTTCAGCCGAAGTACAGAAAATTGAAGTCATCGAAATGGAGGACATGAAGAAACTTGTCGACTGGAATGCCATTCAGCGGTTCCGTGACAATGCCCTGAATCCTGAACATCCGGTTACAAGAGGTACTGCACAAAATCCCGATATATTCTTCCAGGCAAAAGAAGCTATAAATCCGTTCTATATTCCTGTAGCTGACATAGTTAATGACTATATGGCTGAAATATCTAAGCTTACAGGAAGGGAATACAAACCATTCACATACTACGGCGCTCCTGATGCTGAAAATATCATAGTGGCAATGGGATCGGTAACTGATACCACCAAAGAGGTTATCGACTATCTTATGGCTAAAGGAGAAAAAGTCGGACTGATAACAGTTCACCTGTACCGTCCGTTCTCCTCAAAATATTTCTTCAATGTTCTGCCAAAATCAGTCAAAAAAATATCTGTTCTCGACCGAACCAAAGAACCCGGAGCTCCCGGCGAACCTCTGTTCCTTGACATTAAGGAAATCTTCTACGACAAGGCTCAAAAACCTCTTATCCTTGGCGGCCGCTACGGATTAAGCTCCAAAGATACAACACCATCTATGGTTCTGTCGGTGTTTGAAAATATGAAACTAAAGGAACCGAAAGACCATTTCACAGTAGGAATTGTTGATGACGTGACATTCACTTCCCTGCCCCTTCTTCCGGATATCCATGTTGCTTCACCTGGTACATATTCTGCGAAATTTTACGGCCTTGGCTCAGATGGTACAGTAGGCGCCAACAAAAACTCAATTAAAATAATCGGGGATACAACAGACAAATATTGCCAGGCATACTTTGCCTACGACTCAAAAAAATCAGGAGGTATCACCACCTCACATCTCCGCTTCGGAGATCACCCGATACGTTCACCATACCTGGTGAATACGCCTGACTTTGTGGCTTGTCATGTCCCTTCATACCTCGATAAATATGACATGCTTAAAGGTCTGAAGAAAAACGGCACCTTCCTTCTTAACTCAATATGGGATGTGGAAGAGACCAAGAAACGTCTCCCTGACCACATGAAAAAATACCTGGCCGAAAACAACATCAATTTCTACATCATCAATGCTACAGCCATTGCTGAAGAGATTGGCCTCGGTACACGCACAAACACTATAATGCAGGCAGCGTTCTTCAAGGTTTCAAATGTGATTCCCTACGAAAAGGCTGAAAGCGAAATGAAAAAAGCCATCTACAAAACCTACGGAAGAAAAGGTGAAGAGGTTGTTAAAATGAACTACGAAGCGGTTGACCGCGGAAGCCAGGTGACAAAGGTTGAAATACCTGCCGAATGGGCAAGGATTGAAGTAAAGGAAGAAAAGGATACACGTGATATTCCTGAATTCATTAGAAAGGTTGCCGAGCCTATCAACAGGCTTAAGGGTGACGATCTTCCGGTAAGCGCTTTCAAGGGCAGGGAAGACGGAACCTTTCCTTCAGGAACCACAGTATATGAAAAGAGAGGAATAGCCGTCAATGTTCCCGAATGGCAGCCTGATGAATGCATCCAGTGCAACCAGTGCTCTTATGTATGTCCGCATGCAGCCATCCGTCCGTTCCTGCTTACGGAAGAGGAAGCATCTAAAGCTCCTGCAGGAACACGATTCATTCAGGGAATACCGGGTGCTCTCAAGGCATACAAATTCAGGATACAGCTAAGTGTTTACGACTGCACCGGATGCGGTAATTGCGCCGATGTTTGTCCTTCCAAAAACAAGGCTCTCATTATGAAGCCGTTCGAAACACAGATAGCAGAAGCTGAACGCTGGACTTACATGCATGAAAAGGTTGGCTACAAGGACTTTGTGGTTGACAAGTTCGTAAATGTAAAGAACAGTCAGTTTTCCCAGCCTCTGTTCGAATTCTCAGGAGCATGTGCAGGTTGCGGTGAAACACCTTATATTAAGGCAATCACCCAGCTGTTTGGTGACAGGATGATAACTTCAAATGCCACAGGATGTTCTTCTATTTACGGTGGCTCTGCTCCTTCAACACCATACTCTCATAATAAAAAGGGTCATGGTCCGGCCTGGGCAAACTCGCTCTTTGAAGACAATGCAGAGTTTGGCTACGGACTGATGCTGGGTTCTAACCAGATGAGAGAGCGCATAGCCAGGATGATGACAGAAGCCCTTCAGAATGGCCTCTCGCCTGAAACAAAGGAAGCATTTGAAGAATGGCTCAGGGAAAGAAATAATGCAGAACCTTCACGTGTAGCCTCAGCAAAAGTGGTAGAAGCATGTGAAAAGGAAAAATCTCCTGTAGCTAAGGAAATCCTGAAGCTTAAACAGTATCTCGTAAAGAAATCGCACTGGATATTCGGTGGCGACGGATGGGCTTATGATATAGGTTACGGAGGGCTTGACCATGTTCTGGCATCAGGTGAAGATGTGAATGTTCTTGTACTGGACACAGAAGTCTATTCCAATACCGGAGGCCAGGCTTCAAAATCAACTCCTGCAGGGGCTGTAGCCAAGTTTGCAGCCTCAGGGAAGAAGATTCGTAAAAAGGATCTGGGTATGATGGCCATCAGTTACGGTTATGTTTACGTGGCACAGGTTGCAATGGGGGCTAACAACGCTCAGTATCTGAAGGCTATCAGGGAAGCTGAAGCATATCCCGGTCCTTCACTTATAATAGCATACGCACCGTGTATCAATCACGGACTGCATGCCGGCATGGGCAAGACCCAGGCTCAGGAGAAGTTTGCAGTAGAAGCCGGTTACTGGCATCTTTACAGGTACAATCCTCTGCTTGAAAAGGAAGGAAAGAATCCGTTCACCCTGGATTCCAAAGAGCCTGACTGGAGCAAATTCCAGGAGTTTCTGAATTCCGAAGTGCGCTACACATCACTCAAAAAGACATTCCCTGCCGAGGCCGAGTTATTGTTTAAGGCTGCCGAGGAGAATGCAAAATGGAGGTATAAAACCTATCAGAGGATGGCAACGATGGCTGGTGAACCGGCCGCTAAGGAGGGGTAAGGAAGGCACAGGGCGCAGGGCGCAGGGCACAGGGCATAGGGCTCAGGCCTTTAGCACTGACCGACGAAGGTCGAAGACACTGACAGACGAAGGTCGAAGACACTGACCGACGGAGGAGCGTCAGTGAGCGTCAGTGAGCGTCAGTGGCTCAGAGCTCAGAGTGTTTCA
>JABUEV010000190.1 GCA_013314865.1 Bacteroidales bacterium
TGGCAACAGGATCTATACCTGCGGACCTAACGGCCACCTTTACTGCATCGACGTTAACACACACAAACCTCTATGGAACAAAAATATATGGACAGATTTCGGAGGCGGACAAATCCCGAGATGGGCAATAACACAGTGCCCGCTGGTATATGGAGATCTTCTTATAGTTGCCTCGCAGGCTCCCAAAGCAGGAGTTGTTGCCTATGATAAAATGACAGGCGCTGTAAAATGGACCACCCCTTCGCTTGGCCCTACAGGTTATGTCAGTCCCGCGTTGGTAAAAGTCGGCACAACTAATCAGGTTGTAATGGTGACTGCTGCGGCCGGACGCGGTCCAAGCGCCAGTGGAGGCAAAGTGGTCGGAATAGACCCTCTGACAGGAAAGATCCTTTGGGAATATACCAACTGGCAATGCATTATACCAGTACCATCTGCAGTTGACGACGGTGACGGTAAAGTTCTGATAACAGGAGGATACAATGCAGGTTCAGCTATGCTTAAAATTGAACGGAAAACAGATGGCACCTATGAAGCAAAGGAGCTTTTCAAGAATCCGGATTTCGGTTCACACACCCAGCCTCCAATTCTCTATAACAACCATTTCTATGTTCAGTACTCGACTAATGAAAGAAAAGACGGACTGGTGTGCATGAGCATGGATGGACAGGTTAAATGGAAGACAGGAAGAACTCCATTGTTTGAAAAAGGCGGCATGATTCTGGCAGAAGGACTTCTGCTTGCCACAGACGGAAGATCTGCTCTCTATCTCATTCAACCTGATCCTGCGGGCTTCAAGCCAATTGCATCTGCCGAACTGCTGAAGGAAGGGACCACAGGAAGCCAGAGCGATGACACAGCTCTAAAGGCAGCAGCCTCTTCCCAAAACTGGGCACCTATTGCACTGGCCGACGGAAAACTGCTTATAAGAGATCAAAAACGGCTTTTATGCGTAAAAGTAGTAAAATGATCTGTTAGATATTTCTAACTATTATTTTTGTTCATTAAAGATTCTTTTCTAAGCAGACTTCATTTGATCCGGTTTTACAAAAAAGTTGTTAAAAATCATTAAATCTGTATGTTTCATTTAACTGGATGGCATTTGTTTTGCAAAACCGAAAGGTAATTTAACTATATTGCAGGCTCACAATTAAATAAGATAAATTATGTCAGCAAGCACTAAAGTACTACTGATAACTATGATTTTGTACCTGCAGAACCAGAGTGCTTTTCCTCAAATGTCAGCAGGCTGGAGAGGTACAGGAAGAACAGGTGTTTACAATGAAACCTCATTAATGAAAGCCTGGCCAGCAAACGGACCTGCCCTTATCTGGGAATCGAATGAAGCAGGAGCAGGGTTTTCAAGCGCAACAGTTACTTCTGATGCAGTATATATTACCGGGCGTAAGGGTGATGTGGACGTTCTAACAGCTTTCACCCCCGAAGGAAAGAAGAAATGGGAAACATCATACGGCAAGGCTTCAGACAGCAATTATCCGGATTCTCGAAGCACTCCTACAGTACAGGGGGGAAGAATCTTTGTCGTCAGTGGTGCAGGTGATATGGTTTGTATCGGAACCGACGGCAAAATAAAATGGTCTGTAAACTATTTTGAAAAATACAAAGCTCAGGCTCCAAGGTTTGGAATTTCAGAGTCTCCTGTAGTTGTTGACAACAAGGTGATAGGAACACCGGGAGGCAACATTGCCTCAGCAGTTGCTTTTAATGTTGAAAACGGAAATGTGGTATGGACAACTCCTCCTGTCAATGAAGGACCCCAGTATGTTAATCCTCTGGTGATTGAAAACGGGAGGCAAAAAGTACTTGTGACAGTTACAACCGGACATATACTTGGAATAAATATCTCAGACGGAAAGCTGTTATGGAAATTGAATTATGAAAGCCTGAATGAGAATCCCGGAGGCAGAAGAAACCATGCAAATACTCCAATTTACCGTGACGGGTTTCTTCTGGTTGCTAACGGATATTCCCAGGTTGCTGTCAAGCTGAAGGTTAACTGGGACGGCACACCTCCTTCGGTTGTCTGGAAAAACAGTGACCTTACACCGCATGTGGGCGGAGCAGTTCTGCTGGGAAACCTTGTTTTCAGCTCCACTCACGACACCAATTCTATGGGAAGATGGATTTGTGTTGACTGGAATACAGGCAAAACATTATGGATCAACAGCTGGTATAATAAAGGTTCGGTTATTTCTGCCGACGGAATGTTATATATTTACGAAGAGAAAACAGGCAATGTCGGACTGGTGAAACCTTCTGCCGAAAAACTGGAGGTTGTCAGTAAGTTCCAGATTACCAAAGGCGAAGGTCCGTACTGGTCACATCCTGTTATTAATAATGGCGTTCTGTATTTAAGACACGGTGAGGCTTTGATGGCTTATGATATCAGGGAAAAATAGTACTTTCTTAACAGCTTTTACAGCATTATGTTTCACCGGCCTCATTGTCTGGTGGTTTGCTGATGACCATTATCCTGCAGATTTATATCTCAGGGTTCCGGGTATGGATAACAGACCGCCTGCTGTGGAGCGTTCCGAGAATATAATTGTAGGTGAATTTTTCGATACACTGGGGCTGTTTGACGAAAGCGTGCCGGGTGAGTGGCCTCGCTTCAGAGGCAACGATTTTGACAATATTTCAAAGGAACCGTTTGATCTTGCAGAGAAATGGGACTCCTCAGGGCCGCCTGTTGTATGGAAGGTGTCCGTGGGTGAGGGTTATGCGGGAGCCGCAGTTAAAAACAGCAGAGTTTACGTCCTTGACTACAATGAAAGAAGAAAAGCTGACATGCTGAGATGCTTTTCATTGAAGAGCGGTACAGAACTTTGGAGACGCTGGTATAATGTAGATATGAAAAGAAATCACGGCTATTCCAGAACAATTCCTGCTGTAACTGACGATTATTTAGTAACTATAGGTCCGAGATCTCACGTTATGTGTGTTGAACCATTAACCGGAAATCTGCTTTGGACCATAGATATTGAGAAAGAGTACGGCATTCCCGGTACAGATAAAGGGAAAATAACACCTGACTTTTATTCAGGGCAATGCCCTCTTATTGATGAAGGTGTTGCCGTAATAGCCACAGGCGGGAAAGCCCTAATGATAGGCGTCAGGTGCTCTGATGGTAAAGTCCTGTGGCAGACACCTAACAGGGATTCAATGAGAATGTCTCACGGATCAATAATGCCGATGACTATTCACGGGAAAAAGATGTACGTTTACAATGCTGTCGGCGGTGTGGTCGGTGTGTCAGCACAGGGTGAAGATGCAGGCAAACTTTTGTGGAGGACAAAAGAATGGAGTCCTGCCACTACTGCAGCCTCCCCGCTCTATCTCGGCAATAATGAAATAGCTGTTTTCGGAAGCTATGGGGCCGGAGGAGCTAAAATAAAAATTGATTTTGATGGTGCCAATTATTCGGCAGTTGTAGTTGAATCTCATAAGGCAATGGAAGGCCTGTCAAGCGACCAGCAGACACCAATACGTCTGGGTGATTATGTCTGGAGCGTTCTGCCTGAGAATGCAGGCCCGCTTAAGAAACAACTCGTTTGCTACCACAGATCTGATCTGAGAACTCCTGTCTGGTCAAGCGGAAAGGATATGAGATTTGGAAGAGGTCTGGGCCCCTATATTGTAAAGGGCGACCGGATGCTTCTTCTTGATGATGACGCAAACCTTTATGATTTCAGGATCAACGGACCGTCTGCCGAACTCCTTGGTCAGTATAAAATTCTTGACGGTATAGAAGCCTGGGGCCCGATGGCCCTGGCAGGAAATTACCTTATTATGAGGGATGCGAGAAATATGTTGTGTCTTAACGTCGGAGTAAACAATTAATAATGAATAAGCAGGCAACAGCTCTGATAGCATTGGTGATAATTCTGGCTTTCATGGCTTACATCATTACTAATGCCACTAAGAATGAAGAGGATAAAAATGAAACAGGACAGGCTGAAAGAACAGTTTATTCCGACAACTGGTCAGTTTCTTCAACCCTCCCTGTATCTGACGGCAAACTTTTATCAGTTGCTTCATCAGATGACGGCAATGTGATAATCGGCGGAGATGCTTTCATAAAATCACTCCGGCCGGATCTTTCAGAGGAATGGACATTGCAAACTGAAATGAAAATCACATCATTGTCCGTTTATAACGATACGATTTTTGCATCGACACCTGAAACAATACTTCTTTATTCAAGGACAGGAAATTTAATAAATGAATGGGGCCCATACGAGACAGGTGCTATGATTACTTCAGTGTCTGCAAGTAAAAAGCTTGTTGCATTTGCAGATGCTGGCAACAAAATTGTTTATGTCCTCAGAAAAAACGGTGAACTCTATTCGATGATCGGTCATTCGGAATCTAAATTCATAATTCCGAGTCCATATTTTGATATAGCTCTTTATAATGATCAGCTTTTCATAGCGCATACAGGCAACAGGCGTATAGAAACATGGACAGTCGATGGACGAAAACTCTCAGAATTTGGCGAACCGGGAACCGCACCGGGAGCATTCTGCGGATGTTGTAATCCGTCGCATTTTGCTGTTGTACCACAGGGATTTATTACAGCAGAGAAAGGTATAAACAGAATAAAGATTCTCGGACATGAAGGAAATTTCCTTGAATTTGTATCTTCTTCAAATAATTTTACACCGTCAGTGCCGCTGGATGTGGCATCTGCTGACGGGAAAACAATATATGCTGCAAACAGCATGAATTCTACACTTTACATATTCACCAGGAATTAAAAAGAACTATTATGCCTTACTCAAGAAAAGATTTTGTTTCAAAACTTATAAGGGCAGGGCTTGCCATGATACTTCTTTTCCTTGCATATCTTTTAGGCAGTAAAGCCGTAGCAGGAAAAGAGTGTTCCGATTGTCCGGGTTATGGTATTTGCCGGGGGAATGATGATTGCAGTACTTTTAAAAAATAGACCGCTTATGAAAGAGGAAAAGAATAAATATCAGTCGAGAAGGGATTTTGTCAGGAAGACCGGGAAGATTCTTGCAATAGCACCGGTGGTTGTACTGCCTGCTGTGCTTTTAAGGAAGGTTTCAGCCTCGGGCTATGTGTGGCAGATTGATCCTCATAAATGCACGCAGTGCGGCCAGTGCAAGACAAACTGTGTAAAAACACCCTCAGCCGTTAAATGTGTTCATGCTTTTGTGATGTGCGGTTATTGCGATTTATGCGGCGGATATTTAAGACAGGGAGTTAAAACCATAAGCACAGGTGCAGAAAACCAGCTATGCCCTACAGGAGCAATAGTAAGGAGATTTGTTGAAGAGCCTTATTTTGAATATACAATCAATGAGGACCTCTGCGATGGATGTGGAAAATGTGTGAAGGGTTGCGCTGATTTTGGCAACGGGTCACTCTATCTTCAGATTAATCAGCATCTGTGCGCTAA
>JABUEV010000191.1 GCA_013314865.1 Bacteroidales bacterium
AGATAACCATACAGTCGTTCCGGCAAATGTAATAATTTCCTTCAGAGAACGTCAATTCATTTCCATCCTTTAAACAAAATCAAAATCGCAGTAAATCCTCCTTAATTGAATTTGTTTGACAGAACTCTTTTCGTGAGGGATAAATATACTATTTTTGATAAAAGTTAGAACATTCTGAATTTCTTTTAAAAGATTCGTAGTATGCGCTTAATGGTAAGATCCTTAATCCTGTCATTCTCTTTTTTGTTTTTACAGTTTCCTGATATTTTTTCGCAGAAGACAGATCCTCCTTTTTTAAAGTACCTGTATCATCCGTGGGTCGATTCGGTAATGAAAACACTGACCTCCGAACAACGTATTGCACAGTGTATTTGGATAGCAGGTTATTCGGGAAGAGATGTGGCTCATGAAGTCGAAATAACCGATTTAATCAGAAAATATGGACCAGGGGGCATTGTGTTTTTCAGGGAACACCTGCCAGGCAGGCTGAACTTGCCAACTTCTACCAGAAGATTTCAAAAGTACCTCTTCTGATATCAATGGATGCCGAATGGGGTTTGGGAATGAGACTTCAGGATGTCGAAAAATTTCCTTACCAGATGACTCTTGGTGCAATAACAGATGATTCCCTGATTTACAAGATGGGTAAAATGGTAGCTCAACAATGCAAAAGACTTGGTGTTCATGTCAATTTGGCTCCGGTTGCAGATATCAATAATAATCCCGCTAATCCTGTAATAAATTACAGGTCCTTCGGTGAAAATAAGGAAAATGTCGCACATAAAGCCATGTTGTACATGAAAGGAATGCAGGATAATGGCGTATCTGCAACATTGAAACATTTTCCCGGGCACGGGGACACAAATGTTGATTCTCATTACGACCTTCCTGTCATTACCCATTCAAGGGACAGACTTGAAAGCATTGAACTGTATCCTTTTGTAAAACTGATTGATGAAGGTGCTGGCTGTGTGATGACTGCTCATCTGAATCTTCCTGCAGTAGATGCCACCCCGAATCTTCCGGCTACCCTTTCTCCCGCTGTTATAAAACAGCTTTTAATAAAAGATCTTGGCTTTAAGGGACTGGTGATCACAGACGCAATGAATATGAAAGGTGTGACCAAATATTTCAAGGCGGGTGAAGCTGAAGCTCTGGCATTTATGGCTGGAAATGATGTAGTTGAGTTTGTGACAGATATTGAGTCTGCTATAAGGGAAACCATGAACATGATTGCATCAAAGAAAATCCTGCCTGCAGAAATAGACATGAAATGCAGGAAGGTCCTAGCTCTTAAATACTGGTCAGGACTATCAAAGCCTGTCAATATTAATAAAGAAAATATCATTAAGGATCTTAATCCTCAAACCACGCTTGCCTTAATCCGGGATCTTTATGCTAATTCACTGACAGTGATTCAGAATAATAATAATATTATTCCGCTGAAGAATCCCGGGAAAATGAAGATAGCTGCGCTGGCAGTAAACAAAAACAGAATTACGGTATTTCAGAAAAGACTGCTAAACTACTGTCCAGCAGATACATTATTTATTTCAGCAGAAAACTGGAATGACTCTGAAAAGTTATTAAGCAAGCTTGCAGGCTATGACCTGGTGATAGCAGGAGTATTTGGCACCAGTCAGAGTCCTTCAGGCAATTTCGGAATAAAACCTGAACTGAACAGCTTTCTCGAAAAGCTTAGCGGAACAACCAGGACAATAATTGCCTTTTTCGGAAATCCTTATGCACTCGATAAGCTAAAGGCAGTTGAAAAGGCCGAAGGATTGATTGTGACTTACCAGGAAAACAGTATTACAGAAGATCTCTCTGCACAATTGATTTACGGAGGCATAGGTGGTAAAGGAGTGTTGCCTGTGACCATAAACCAGAAATGGCGGGCCGGTCACGGAATAATAACCCGGGGAGACCTGAGGCTTAAGTACGGTTTGCCGGAAAATGCAGGACTTTCGTCAGAAAAACTTAACAGGAATATAGATTCCATAGCTTTAGCGGGTCTGAAGGCAAAAGCGTACCCGGGCTGTCAGGTTATGGTCGCAAGGAAAGGAATTGTAGTCTTCTGGAAAACGTATGGATTTCATACCTATGAAAACAGGATAGCTGTCAGGGAAGATGACCTTTTTGACCTGGCATCAGTCACCAAAGTATCTTCAACTCTGGCAGGGCTTATGCTGCTTGATTCGGAAGGGAAATTTTCACCTGACAAAACCCTGGGAGAATATGTTCCATTCTTCAGAAACAGCAACAAGGAAAAACTGATGATGAAAGACATCCTGACTCATCAGGCCGGACTGACTGCATGGATACCTTTCTGGAGGGAAACTGTAAAGAATGATTCTGTCTTCAGAAAAAATATTTTCAGCCATGAAAGTTCAAGGAAATATCCACTTGAAGTGGCTGATGGACTGTTTATTAATAAAAAATACAGACACAAGATTTTCAATGAAATCAAAAAGAGTCCGCTTGGAGAAAAGAAATATGTTTACTCTGACCTTGCTTTTATTATTTCACCTGAAATAATTGAACAATTGACAGGAGAAAAATGGTATGAATTTGTAACACTTAATGTATATCATAAGATTGGTGCCTTTGATATGGTGTTTAATCCTTACATGAGATATCCGTTAAGCAGAATTGTTCCTACGGAATATGATTCACTTTTCAGGAAACAGCTTCTTCACGGGACGGTTCATGATGAGGGTGCGGCTATGCTTGGAGGAATCTCAGGGCATGCAGGGTTGTTTTCTACTGCAAATGATCTCATGAAGCTCATGGAGCTTTACCGGAGGATGGGCGAATATGGCGGGGAGAGAATCATATCAGAAGAAGTAATGAAGCGTTACACCAGCGTGCAGTTTCCTGAAAACAATAACAGGAGGGGTCTTGGTTTTGACAAGCCTCTTCTTAACAACTCGGAGCTTAGCCCTAAGGATGCCTACCCTTCAAAAAGCGCATCGATGAAAAGCTTTGGACACTCTGGGTACACCGGTACGTTTGTCTGGATTGACCCAGTTTATGATATAAGCTATGTTTTTCTCTCAAACCGTGTATATCCAACCAGAAACAACAACCTTCTTTCAGACATGAACATCAGGTCTGATATTCTCGAATCAATATACAAGTCAATCACTGATTAGAAAAAATCAGAATTTTCCAGGCACTCTTTAAAGAGTTTTTAAATTATTGAACCGGATTATTTGTATTGCGGGAAGATTCTTAAACCTTAAACCCTAAACCTTTTTGTGCCCAGAACAGGACTCGAACCTGCACACCGTAACCGGCACCAGCCCCTCAAGCTGGCGTGTCTACCAATTCCACCATCTGGGCAGGGGCTCTTTATATCACCAATCACTAAACACTAATCTTCAACCCACCTTTTTAGTGCCCAGAACAGGACTCGAACCTGCACACCATTGCTGGCACTAGTCCCTGAAACTAGCGCGTCTACCAATTTCGCCATCTGGGCAACTGCTTGGTGCGGGTGCAAAAATAGAAAAAAATGACAATTATTTAAAGTCTATTGATTAAAAATATATTTTTGCATCCTGAAATTATAAAAAGTTAAAAAATAACGATCCATGCTTTAAATCTTTTAATTTATTAACTAAGAAAGACTAATAAATTTTATCATAATTAAATAATGGAAACCAAATTTTCAAACAAATACATTTAAACTACTAAGAATATATGAAAATAATGAAATTTGGGGGGACCTCCGTTGGAAGTCCTGAAAGAATGAAATCTTTGATCAATCTTATTAACGACGGCGAGAGGAAAATAGTTGTGCTTTCTGCGATGGCAGGCACTACAAACAGCCTGGTTGAGATTGCCGATTTGCTTTACAGCGATAATATCGGCATGGCTTCAACAAGGAACGAAGAGCTCAGGGAGAAATACCACAAAGTCGTTGAAGGGCTCTATGATACAGCGGATTTTAAGAAATCGGGGCATGAACTAATCGATTCCCATTTTGACTATATAAGAAATTTCACACTGAGAGTATTTACGAAGCTTCAGGAGAAGGCAATCCTTGCTCAGGGAGAACTTATTTCAACTGAGCTTTTTCAGCTTCTTTTACAGGAACGAAAAATCAGGTCAGTATTGATCCCGGCTTTGAGCTTCATGAGAATTGACAAAGACGGTGAACCTGATTTTTTCTACATTGAGGAAAACATAAAAAGGGAACTTGGTAAATATCCGGAAGATAATTTGTTTATAACTCAGGGTTACATTTGCCGAAACGCATACGGTGAAACTGACAATTTAAAACGGGGAGGAAGTGATTATTCAGCATCAATTATTGGAGCTGCAGTAGGAGCATACGAGATTCAGATATGGACCGATATAAGCGGACTCCGCAACAATGATCCGAGATTTGTTGAGGATACAAAAATCATAAGAGAGCTTTCATTTGATGAGGCTGCAGAACTGGCGTATTTCGGTGCCAAAATTTTACATCCCTCAAGCGTTAATCCGGCCAGAATGAAAAATATACCGGTCAGGCTGAAAAACACTATGGAACCTGAAGATGAGGGTACTGTAATTTCCTCAAAATGCATACTGGAAGACTACAAAGCAGTGGCGGCAAAGGATGGCATATCGGTTCTGAGAATAAAATCTGACAGAATGCTGATGGCATACGGCTTTATGAGAAAAGTGTTTGAAATTTTTGAGGCATACAGAACCCCAATTGACATGGTCACAACCTCTGAAGTATCGGTCTCAATTACAATCGATAATCCGGAACACCTCGATAATATTGCAAAGGATCTCAGAGAACTCGGATCAGTAGAAATTGAACGGAATCAGACGATAATATGCATTGTGGGAGATTTCCGGACAGAAAGAACAGGTTCTGCACCTGAAATATTTGAGGCACTTAATACTATACCACTTAAAATGATATCCTACGGGGGAAGCCCTTACAGCATTTCACTTCTTATCGATACAAAAGATAAGGTTAATGCATTAAAACTGCTTAACAAACATCTTTTTAATTAAACATAATCAAAATGTTCACTTTTGAAACAGTAAGCAAGCTAAGGAAGCTTCAAACGCCCTTTTATTACTATGACCTGGATGTATTGAATGAGACATGCAGGAAAATTAAGGAAAATGCGGATCAGTATGGATTCAAGGTACATTATGCTGTTAAGGCGAATGCGAATCCCAGGCTTCTCCGGCTAATCTCTTCCTACGGCTTTGGAGCCGACTGTGTAAGCGGCAACGAAATTACCAGGTCAATTAGCGAAGGATTCAGTCCTGAAGGGATTGTATTTGCAGGAGTTGGAAAAAGTGATTTTGAAATTGAGACTGCACTCAGGAACAATATATACTGCTTCAATTGTGAATCAGTGCCGGAGATTGAAGTTATAAATGATTTGGCAGGCAAGGCCGGGAAAATCGCTAAT
>JABUEV010000192.1 GCA_013314865.1 Bacteroidales bacterium
AATATTACTTCCAATCATACTATATCATCATCCTTTGCCCCCATTATTAAGTATACTATTAATGCAAGTGCCGCTCAGGGAGGATCCATAACTCCTTCAGGTACCGTGATAATTAATGAGGGGACGAACCAGACTTTCAATATTACAGCGAATACAGGTTACCGTATTGCAGATGTGCTCGTTGACAATTCCTCAGTAGGTGCAGTTACTCAATATTCTTTTAACAATATTCAGGCTAATCATACAATTTCAGTTACTTTCAATGAGGTCCCTGTTTATACAATCACTGCATCTGCAGGAGCGGGAGGCTCAATCAGCCCTTCGGGCTCAGTGCTTGTTTCTGAGGGTAACAACAGTAGTTTTTCAATCATACCCAGTACCGGGTTCGACATTAGTGATGTTTTGGTCGATAATGTATCGGTGGGTGCTCTTTCTTCCTATACCTTTAACAATGTAATAACCAACCACACTATCTCGGCTCAGTTTAAAATCAGGTCTTATTCAATAAACAGCAGTGCAGGTACCGGAGGAACGATAACACCTTCCGGCACAATAACAAAGGATCACGGAACAAGCCAAACTTATACGATAAATCCTTCAGAGGGATTTTATATATCCGATGTAAGGGTCGACAATATGTCTGTTGGAGCTTTAAATTCCTACACGTTCAATAATATAACATCTGACCATACCATATCTGCTTCGTTTTCTAGAATAACATATACTATTAATGCCACTGCCGGAAATGGGGGTTCAATCTCACCTCAGGGCTCTGTATCAGTCGAACACGGTGCAAACAGATCTTTTACAATTTCGCCAAACACAGGATATCATGTAACAGATGTAAGGGTTGATAATGTTTCTATAGGGGCTGTAACAACATATACTTTTAGCAATGTTACAGCCAGTCATACAATTTCAGCCTCTTTTGGAATAAATACCTATACGATAACAAGTAGCGCTGCCGCAGGAGGTGTAATAAGTCCTTCTGGGACTATATCAGTTAATCATGGAGCAAGTCAGACTTTTACCATCAGTCCTGACTTTGGATATCAGATCGCTGATGTCAGGGTAAACAATGTTTCTGTGGGACCTGTGAGTGTATATACAATAAGTAATATTACATCCAATCATACAATCGCTGTCACATTTGAAACAGCCAGATATGTAATAACCAGTAATGCAGGTACAGGAGGAACTATAACGCCTTCAGGATCTGTTACTATAACTCACGGATCCAGTCAGAATTATATCATATCACCATCAATTGGTTATTACATATCTGATGTAAGGGTTGATAATGTTTCTATAGGAGCAGTTACTTCTTATAACTTTACCAATATTACGTCAGATCATACCATATCAGCATATTTTTCAAGGATAAACTACACGATAACAAGCAATGCAGGAACTGGAGGTATCATATCTCCGCAAGGATCAGTAACAGTTGAACACGGTTCAAACCGGACATTTACCATAAATCCCAATACAGGATATCACATCACTGACGTAAGAGTTGATAATGTGTCAATTGGAGCTGTGACAACTTATACATTCAGTAATATTACATCTAATCACAGTATTACTGCTTCTTTTGATATAAATACATATACAATTTCCAGCAATGCCGGATCGGGAGGATCGATAAACCCATCAGGTGATATTACTGTAGAACATGGTTCTCAGAGGACTTTTATTTTGACGCCTGATTACGGTTATGAAGTGGCAGATGTAAGAGTGGATAATGTATCTCAGGGTGCTGTTTTGCAGTATACTTTCAGTAATATTTCAGAAAATCATTCAATTACAGTTTCATTCAGGCTGAGAAGGTACACAATAACATCTGCCGCGGGAACAGGTGGTTCAATTAATCCCTCAGGACAGGTTACCGCTGAGCATGGAACATCAAGAACCTTTACAATTACGCCTTCAACCGGGTTCAGAGTTTTGAATGTAAGCGCTGATAATATTAACATTGGACCGGTAACTTCTTATACTTTTAGTAATATAACAGATAATCATACCATTTCAGTAACTTTTACACCTATTACTTATCAGATAGTAAGCAGTGCAGAACCAGGCGGTTCTATAAGTCCCTCGGGTACAGTTACTGTGAACTATGGTTCAAATCAGTCATTTTCAATAACTCCAGGGGAAGGATTTCTGATAAAAGACGTTTTGGTTGACAACAGGTCTGCAGGAGCTGTTTCATCATACAGATTCACTAATATTATTTCAGACCATACCATTTCAGCCTCATTTAAACCTGTTACCTTTACAATAAATGCAACTGCCGGTTCCGGAGGATCAATCAGCCCTTCAGGTAATCTTACAGTCAATTACGGGAATGACCAGAAATTCGTCTTTATCCCGAATGATGGTTACGAGGTGCAGGATGTTAAAGTGGACAAAAAGTCTGTTGGCGCAATTTCTGAATATACTTTTACCAATATTAAAGCCAACCATTCTATTTCGGTTACATTCAAATTGAAGACCTACACTTTATCTATTTCATCAGAAGGAGGAGGTACAACATATCCTTCCGGAAATGTTACAGTGACACACGGAACAGATTTTAAAATTACTCTGAAACCTTTTGAAGGATACAGAATCTCAAATATTAAAGTGAACAATGTGTCGGTAGGAGCAGACTCAGCATTTATCCTGAAGAATGTATCTTCTGATAATAATATTTTAGCTGTCTTCTCTTTAATGAAGAAATATGAGATAGAAGCAAAATCAGGAGAGGGTGGCATAATCTCACCTTCTGAGAAAATTCATATATATGAAGGAAGTGATTGTACCTTCACTATTAAGCCATTGCCCGGGTTCCGTATATTGAATGTATATATTGACAACAATCCAGTTGGACCGGTTTCATCTTTTACTTTTGAAAATATCCACTCGGATCATAAAATCAGTGCCGATTTTGCAAACAATATTGAGTACAAAGTGTTCCCAAATCCTTTTGTAAATAGTTTTAATGTGGAGATATTAGCTCCGGATATTTTTAAGTTTGACATAGAAGTATTTGATCTTTCAGGCAATATAGTTTTAACTGCAATTGACATACTTCCTGGCGATTTGACTGAGTTTAAAATAAATGTTAAGCCAGGGATGTATTTCATAAAGATACTTTGCAATGGAGCAAATTTGAGAACACTTAAAATAATCAAAAAGGCAGAATAGTCTAAACATAATTTTTAGTTATAAATAAAAAACTGCCATTGAGAATGTATGAGGTAAAAAAATCAGACATTTCAACTTATCAAAGGATTAGAGATAAGTTTCGTTATGGTTTGGTTTTGCAATCCATTAGAAATCAGTTAGCTAAGTTGGGATTTAATGTCCGCCTTTACTATTTTGTGATGGAAGGATTGTTTGACCTGGAGACTCCTTCGATAAAAGGGGATATTGAAAAAACTGAAATAGGATTCCTTACACTTGATGACATGAATATAGTCGGAAAGTATTTCAGAGGATATCCTGCAGAAGAGATTATGGAATGGCTTGATAGAGGCAAAATGTGTCTGGGACTCAGATATGATAAAAATATTGTTGCCTTCATGTGGATAAATTTCAAAGAATGCACCTTTGATATTAAAAAGATATATCTGAAGGAGGATGAATGTTATCTTTCAGATATGTATACGGTAGAAAGCTATAGGGGAAGGAATTTTGCAGCATTACTCAGGCATAAAAGCTACAAAATTTTGAAGGAAATGGGCCGTGTAAAGATATATAGTATTACCGAATATTTTAACAAATCAGCAGCACGTTATAAACAAAAGCTCAAAGCTGTCAATCTAAAACTGATCCTTTATGTAAGTTTGTTCAGAATTATTAAGTTTTCAGTTACATTAAAATCATACGAAAAGAATCTTAAATTAACATAGTGATTTATTTAAAGATCAGGACATTCCAGGAACGAAAGGTTGTATATTCCCTAAGGATCTTCTAAGTCGAGGAATAAACCTACATTAATATGATATTAATTAAAAGAAAGTGTTATTGATTTAGATCTCATAATTGATTTTACCCCGACAGGGATGATTCCTACCAAAGATATAACTCCTTATGTTCCTGTCAGTCCTGATGAAATAATTGAAGATGTCCGGAAAGTTTATGAATTAGGCATTACAAAAGTTCATATTCATGCAAGGGACCCTGATACTGGAGAACCAACTTATAAAAAGGAAATTTATGCAGAAATAATTAAAGGAATAAGAGAATATGCCCCTGACCTGGTAATATGTGTCTCATTAAGTGGCCGGACATTTAGGAAATTCGAAGAGCGCTCTGAAGTCCTTGAGCTTGACGGTCCACTTAAACCAGATATGGGAAGTCTTACCCTAAGCTCTCTCAACTTTAACAAGATAGCAAGTATAAACTCACCTGAAATGATTCAAGCTCTTGCCGAAAAAATGCTAAAGGCAAGCATTGTTCCGGAACTGGAAGCCTTTGATTCAGGTATGATTAACTATGCAAAGTATCTTATCAATAAAAAGATAATACTGCCTCCTTATTATTTTAATATCCTTTTAGGAAACATAGCTTGTGCACAGGCAGATCTGTTACATGCAGGAATCATGATAAGAGATTTGCCTGAGAATTCTTACTGGAGCATTGCAGGTATAGGCAATTTTCAACTTATGATGAATTCTGTTTCAATTGCTATAGGTGGAGGAGTCAGAGTCGGCCTGGAGGATAACATCTGGTTTAACAAAAACCGGACAATACTGGCACGTAATATAGATTTAATTGAAAGGATACATACTATTGCCTCAGCAAACGGGAGGAAGGTGATGTCATCTTCTAATTTCCGAAAGATAATGAAACTTGAGGAAGGATTTGGCAGATATGGAAGGGTAGAAAACAAAACTTAACCCGGTTATTTAAGTACGCCGGCTTTTTCATCAGTATCAATAAGTTCAATATTCAGGCCATACTTGGCAAGAAGGAATGCAATATTATGATTGTTAAATGCCTCGCCGGGTTGTGGGTCCACAAGCTTTAAAAGTCCTTTTGAGGTAAGCTCGGTGATTTGTTCATTTATATCATTACATCTGAAGCAGATATGATGAAAGCCACCCCCTCTGTTTACAAAATTTACCAGAGACTGATTTGTTTCAAGTGGTTCAATGAGCTTAATTAAAATGCTATCCTCCTTCTCCAAAAAGGTTACTTTTACTTTCTGAAGAGTGTTGGTTATTATTTCAGTCATTTGCCTGTATCCAAATACACTCTCCCAGTACCTGACACCCTCTTGCAGATCTTTAACCGCAAAGCATATATGATCAACGACCATTTCAAAGTTTCCCTTTTACTTTTTTACCTGTAGCTGCAATAACAAGTTGCTCTTTAATCTCAAATATTTGCGGGACCTTATACAGAGCAAGTTTCTGCGAACAATGATGCTTTATT
>JABUEV010000193.1 GCA_013314865.1 Bacteroidales bacterium
AAATAGATGTCAAATCCTCCCATCCCTGTTCTGCCGTCAGAGGCGAAATAAAGAGTGCGCCCGTCAAAGTGTATAAAGGGTGACATTTCATCACCATCAGTGTTGATACTGCTTCCGCAATTAACCGGATCAGACCATCTGGATTTGTCAAGTCTTATTGTATACCATAAATCCTTACCACCAAAGCCCCCGGGCCTGTTACTTGAGAAAAACAGCATCTTGCCGTCAGCAGTCACTGAGGGTTGTGATTCCCAGCTGGATGTATTGACAGGACTGCCGATATTTACGGGCATAGTCCATTTGCCATCGCTGAATGCTGAGAAATAAATATCGCAACTGCCTATGCCTCCTGGTCTGCTGCATGCGGTGAAATACATATAAAGTCCGTCAGATGACAAAGTTTGAGCTCCCTCGTTGAAAGGAGTATTCAGAGGACTTCCTGCAGCAACTGCTTTCTGCCATTCCTTGCCGGAAACATGACTGACATAAAAATCTTCCTGAATGCTCCTGGGATCTCCATTTCTTGACCCGGAGTTTATCTGTCGCGTGAACATCAGTGTTAGTCCGTCTGCTGTCAGAGATGGCCAGTATTCATCGTCAGGAGTATTAATGGCAGTCCCTACGCTAACCGGATTGAATGGTACGGGTTTTTTTAAAGCTTCAAGGGCAAATTCACAGCTTTTCAAGTTCTGTATAGCCTTTTTTTTGTTTTTATCCGAAATGTTTTTCTGCTCAAGATACACCCGGTAATGAACAGCGGCACTTGAATAATCTCCCGACATCATTTCAGCGTTTGCCAGAAAGAAAAAGGCCGGGCCATAAAAGAGTGAATCAATCTTAACTGCTCTCCTGTAATTATTTGCCGCATCTGAAAACTTTTTTTGCTTTGTGTAGAGTTCACCAAGCATCATATATGCTTCATAAAATTTCTCATCCGCCGCAACAGCCTGCTTGAGATATTGTTCAGCACTTGAATAGTCAAGGTAATCATATGACATAACGCCGTTATTATAGGCTTTGAGAGCTTTTGAGGAGGTCGTATGGTATTTCTGTGAATATAGATTCCCGGATAAATTCAGAAGAAAAATGAAAATCAATATTTTATTAATATACAGCATTGATCTTTTCAGGGTATATGCAAAAATTTATGTATCTGAAGAGAAATTCTCCAGCAACGATTATTTTTAACGTATTCAACAATTTGAGGAGCAATTGTTTCGTATTTGCTCCATTCAGGCTGGAGAAAGAGATGACTTGCCTTATTTACCTTTTTCCGGTATTTTTCAGCCCAAACAAAGTCAGAACTGTCTTCTACAATGATTTTCAATTCATCTGCAATCAGGCATATCTCCTCCCCTGGAGGCATGTTCTTTTTGGGAGAAAGACATATCCAGTCCCATTTCCCGCTCAGTTTATAAGCTCCTGATGTCTCAAGAAAAGTCATCATTCCTGCTTCTTTAAGGCCTTTGCACAAGTAATCAAGATTCCACATCAGAGGTTCACCCCCTGTAACAACAACAGAATCTGTGCCAGAAAGTTTTGCATGATCGATTATCAGGTCCGTTTCAACCTTTTCATGCAGTTCACTATCCCAGGCAAATTTTGAATCGCACCATTTGCATCCTATATCACAGCCTCCCAGCCTGATAAAGTATGCCGGCTTTCCTGCATGGAAACCCTCTCCCTGGATTGAATAAAATTCTTCAACCAGCGGCAAAAAATCAACCTTCCGTAATCTATCATCTTTTTTCCCCTTCATTCTCCCCTGTTATGATCCGGATAAAATATTCCTGAACTATAAACTGTTTTCTTTCAGCAATATTATTTTCTTAGATTCAATAATTTAAGAAATTCGTTAAAAAAGTATGTATTGTCATGTATTCCCGAGAACCTTTCAGCGCCAGGACCAAGGGAGAATATCGGGACCATTTCCCCGGTATGACTGCCGGTTGATATAAATTCTCCGTTAATGGATCTTTTCTGAAGATCGCCCCCGGTGAGTGACAAGCCTCCTGTTTCATGATCGGCTGTTACAATAACAAGGGTTTGTCCGTTTTGCATTGCAAAATCATAAGCGGCTCCGACAGCATCATCCAGATCCAAAGTTTCAGATGCTACTTCAAGAAGGTTTCTTGCGTGTGCTCCCCAGTCAATCTGTGAACCTTCAACCATGAGGAAAAAACCATCTTTATCCCTGCTGAGCACTTCTATGGCTTTTTTTGTCATTTCCCTGAGCATTCCACGCCTTCCTTCGAGAGCGGTCGGCATATGCTCTTCAGCCAGAAGTCCTGCAATCTTTGATGACTTTGACAGTTTAAGGCTATCCAGTGTATAAACAACTTCGAATCCCTGTTTTTTAAGTTCAAGAGTAAGGTCAGACCCGTCAGCGCGCTTTCGGAAGTGGTTTTCCCCGCCTCCTATGAAAACGTCAACAGTACCATTCAGGAAATCTTTTGCAAGGTCTTCATAATTTCCCCTGCCCGAATTATGTGCAACGAAAGAGGCAGGAGTTGCATGAGTTATTGCAGATGTACTTAATACACCTGTTGCCAGTCCGTTTTTTTTGCAGATTTCAGTTATTGAAGTAACTGCGACTGAGTCAGGATTCAT
Organism: Bacteroidales bacterium; assembly: GCA_013314865.1. Taxonomy (GTDB): domain Bacteria; phylum Bacteroidota; class Bacteroidia; order Bacteroidales; family VadinHA17; genus LD21. Next base: position 2,611 of record JABUEV010000193.1, read on the forward strand.
TCCGATCATCCCGTTTTTTGTTTTTACGCCACATGCTATGGCTGTACCTCCGGCACCGGAATCGGTTACATAATTGTTTGCAGAAAAAGTGATTTGAAAACCGGAATATGGAAACATCTCCAGATATAACTGCCTTTCACTAACACTCATCGCAGAATACACATGAGCCACTCCCATTCCATCACCTATAAAAAGGATGATATTTTTTGGTCTTTTACCACCTTTTGCAGCATTAAGATCTGTCGAAAAAAAAGCTGACACACTAAAAACCATTAATGTCAGCACAATAATTAATCTTTTGATTTTCATTAGCTTTTATTTAAAAAATTAGACTTTTAAGAGTTTAATATGAAAACAATTGTGATTTCAATTGGTTGATCCAAAAAGTAATAATTTTTCACGCGGAATTGCCTTCCTTACCCATTCTTCCGGAATTATTCTCCAATTATTTAAAGCTATTGGATGAATTCTGTTTTCCTTTTCCAGTGACTTCATTACATAAAATCTCAAATCCTTGTCAGTGGAAGAGACTATTCTTTTCCTGAATTCTGCAGGAGAGATTCCCGCTCCTTCTGAAAGGTGGCCACCTCCACCGCTCCCCCTGTATGAATTTAGCGCCACAAGATAACTTTTTCCACGATCAAAAACAGTGCCGTCAGACATTGAAATAATATTTACCTTCATTCCATCAGGTTTACTTGCATCAACAATATAATTGATGCCTGCTGCCGAATCAAAATTATATGGCTGATTTCGGAGCCATGCTTTGCCATTTTCAAGGAATGGTTTGCCGTTTCCGTCAAGCCGGTATTTCAACAGATAATCCTCCGGCCCCTGCATAGTGTTTATCCATCCTGCATAAGAATACTCAAGGTATTTATCAATCTCTTCACCGGTCATTTTTACAGTATATAGCATGTTCTCGAACCTGTAGAGTTTAAACATGTCGCCAACCTTTAAAGGGCCTTTTTTTATCATTACATCAAATGAAAGCGGTGCTGAAAAGGAAACCTGTGCACCCGTTATCGCAAGCTGAACCGAATGAATCATGTCGACAAAGGCAGAAGAGCCAAAATAAGAATCCCTTGTTGAAAAATCAACTTCAGAGTAAGTAAGGATTTTACTCACATAATTCTGAACAGCTTTCTGGTAATGGTTCAGCTTATCAAGAAAAACCGGATCCGGTTCACATCTGCTGACATCAATGATGCTCCCTGTCATTTCTTTTTCTATCTTGCCAGTAACCTTGTTTTTGATAAACCTAATATCTGCCCTGGCAAGTTTTTCTGCCCGACTGCCTGCATTGAGTATTAAAACCCTTTTACCATCGATGTTTGTGAACCATTCATTTGTCTGATTATGATCATGACCGGTAAAAATAATATCGAAACCGGGAACATTAAATGCCACTTCGGCTGCTCCGTTTTCCGTGACACCACTGTTTCTCCGGCCGGTTAAGACATCAGGGTCCCATCCTGAATGAAATAACCCGATTACTATGTCAGGTTTTTCTTTCATAATCTCCGGCATCCATTTTCTGGCTGTTTCCAGCATGTCACGGAATTCAATTCCTGAATAGAGCTTAGGAGGGAGCCAGTTCGGGACGGCAGGTGTTATCATGCCTAATACTGCTATTTTGATCCCCTTTCTGGATATTAAGACATAGGGATTAAAATAGGGCTTTCCTGTTTTGATATTCACTGCATTGGCCGCAAGAAGGGGGAAGTCATACTCCCGGGTTAATCTGTCATATACAGAGTGTCCTGCCTCTATGTCATGATTGCCGACTGTTGAGGCATCAAATTTCATATAATTCATTGCCAGTGCATTGATGTGCAATGAATTAGTATCCAAAAAATTATAATAATAGACAGGTGGCTGACCCTGCAGATTGTCACCATTATCCAGAAGAATCACCTCCCTTTTCTCTTTTCTTGTTCTGTTTACACATTCAGAAATCTGAGCCAGTGAAACATCTGCCTCCTGCATCTCAATAAAATCAAAGGGCAGTATTGCTCCATGCAGATCGGTTGTTTCAAAAATCGTTATTTCCTGAAAAGAACTGTTCCTGCATGAAACAGATACTAATAAGATAATAAAAACGACATAAGAGAATTTTAAGAATTTCAATCTATTCATCATTAAAATCATTTTCTGATGCTTTAATTAGTTCATAACCATCTTTTTTGCCTTTTTCAGTCTGGGTGATGCCGAATTTCATCCAATATGGTTCCGGTGCGTCTTTAAGGTAATGATCGAAGAACTGCATTTTACGGATTGACAAGTCTTTTCTGTTAGGCCTTTTCAGAAGGTTATGTGCTTCATCGTTGTAAGAAAGGAGCCATGCAGGCTTGTTAAGGCGTCTGAGAGCCGTAAAAAATTCTATTCCCTGATACCAGGGCACTGCTCCGTCGGCATCGTTATGCATGATAAGCAGAGGGGTATTTATTCTTGGAATAAAGAAAATGGGAGAATTTTCAACGAACTGCAAAGGTTTCTCCCATAGAGTACCTCCAATTCTGCTCTGAGTATGTTCATACTGAAACATCCTGCTCATGCCTGACTCCCATCTAATGCCTCCATAGGCACTTATCATATTGCTTACCGGAGCACCGGAATAGGCACATCTGAAAAGATCAGTACGGGTCACAAGCCATGCTATCTGATAACCACCCCAGCTTTGACCGTCGAGCCCTATCCTGTCTTTGTCGATGAATCTGAACCTGTCAGTAAGTGCCATCACACCGCTCACAACACAATTATAACAGCTCTAACCAGGGTAGCCTGTTTCATATATTATA
>JABUEV010000194.1 GCA_013314865.1 Bacteroidales bacterium
TATCTGATAATTGATGTCTGGAACTTCAGAAAATGGGCATTCTTTTTTGTCGTCATAGGCATGAATCCCATAACCATATATCTTGCCGGAAGGATTATAAATTTCCGGTCAGCCTCTCAGTTCTTTTTCGGGGGATTTAAAGAAATACTGCCTGACATCTGGGCTCCATTCATAGATGGAATTGGTATTACCGCAGTGGGTTGGGTATTCCTTTACATACTATATAAAAACAGGATTTTCCTTAAGGTTTAAAGCCGAATCCGAAATAAAGAGTGCCTTTCAGCGGGCCATTTTTTTCATAGTAAATATTTCTTTGGCCCTGCGGACCCTCGTCATAGGGCATGGAAAACTTGGTCCCCATCGGGCTTATTCCGTTAAGAAATGATATGTCTCCTTCAGGGAAAGGAGGATTTACATTTCCACTGACACCTGTTTCCGAATATTTTGCTTTGCCCGGAGTGAAGAGATGAAGAAAAAGACCGGCAGTTTCCGTAAAAACAGTGACCGGCAATTCATTGGTACGCAGTTCCAGTGCATAAAAGCTAGAATAATAACCTTTGAATTCCGGATAATCCCACGATTCTCCGGTAATGGTATTATTGTATTCCTTTTCATACATCCCGAACAATGTTCCCTTTAGCCGGTTCTTCCACCCCCGGTATGGTCCGTCAGCCATAAGTACAGCACTTCTGACATATTTTTCAGGATAGGAAAAAGTAATGCCGGCAAAATCGAACATTTTACCGGGTTTATATTCATAATCAAGCTTCACCAGTCCGCCCTGAAACATTGTCCATTTAACATGAGCAGAAGTGTCACAGAAATACTCGACAACATAGTTATTGCCTTCTGAATAGTGTTTTACTTCTCTCAGAACCGTCCTAAAACCAGTAAAAGTACCTCCTTTAAAGGGGATGCTTTTCCCGCTGTTCATAACAGAATGAATTTCCCCTGCTTTTAAGTCAAATGTAACCTCAACTTTGCCTGAGGAAATTGTTAAGAATTCATTTCTCTGAACTGCCCTGACAGGATCGTCTTCATCGGCTTTAATTTCAGGGACAAATTTCCCGGGACCGGAAATGTTCCGCGACCATGTATTTATTTTGCGGTTATAAGGGTCAGTTGCTGAAACATAAATGACATCGTAGTCTCTCCAGTCATCCGGGAGATCAAGGCTGAGAATCCCCTTTTCGCCGGGCTTAATATCCGGTGGCTTTATGGTATGTGTATATCTCCTGATGTCAAATCGAGGGAAATTCCCGTTAAATTTCAGAAGCTCATAGCTAAAATTACACTGGTTAAGATCAGTATAAATAAACCTGTTGGCAATTTCAAAAATACCGTTAAAATTCTCATTGACAGGTTTATTCTCAAAATAAACCGGAGACCATATTTCCCTGATGGTAAAGAAACTGCCTTCTTTCTGGTGGTAAGGTCCAAGTATTCCATCCGGTCCCCTGTTACCACTGGTATCAATCGAGTCGTTAAGATCTTTTCTCTCAACACCCTCATCAGCAAATACCCATAGAAATCCGCCTGCAGAGAGTGGTTTTGACAGCATCAGATTCCAGTAGTCGTCAAGTCCTGCCCCTGCCCCGCCATCGTAAAGCCCGTGAAGAAATTCAGTCGGAAAGTAAATTTCACTGTTATTTTCAAGTACCTTCTCCACATACCTGTAGCCAGGGTAGTGTTTTGTATTAATCCCATTCAGGACAGCCCATGGTTCTATCACAGTTCTCTTCTGAGGGTCATAAAGGGCAAAATCGTCCCGCACATCCTTATTGAAGCCACCCTCATTTCCGTTGTCCCAGAGAATTACTGAGGGGTGATTCACGTCGCGTTCAACCATCTGTTTTACAAGTCTTTCAGCGACCGGCGTGTCGTAATATTTCTGCCACCCTGCCAGTTCATCAAGAACAAACAGGCCAAGGGAGTCACAGACATCAAGAAAGAACTGATCAGGAGGATAATGGCTCATCCTGACTGCATTCATATTCATGTCCTTCATCAGGTTGACATCTTCGATAGCCAGCGCCTTACTGCTGGCTCTTCCGGATGAAGGCCAGAAAGTATGGCGGCATACTCCCCTGAAAATTATTTTCCTTCCGTTGACATAGATGCCATCTTCCTGCCTTACCTCCACAGTCCGGAATCCGAACTTCTGTTTCACACTGTGAATGATCCGTTTACCTCTGTTGAGACTGACAACCACCTGATAAAGATTTGGATACTCGGGATTCCACTGGGCCGGGTCAGTAAAGGTTCCCTTTATAACTGCCTTTCTGCCGCCCTGCTCAGGTAAAGCATACATTATTTGTCCGAAAGGATTTCCTTCACTGTCAAATATTTGTGCACTGACTTTGTCTGCATTTCCTGAACCTTCAATAAACACATCCATATAAAAAGTACCGTCAGCCCTGGCATCAATAGCCACCCTGTCAATAAATTGCGGTGGTACTGCTTCAAGATACACAGGTCTGTAAATACCTCCAAATACCCAGTAATCGGCTATCCTCTCAGCCCTGTTAATGCTTTCGTCAGATGACTCCTTGCTTACTGTAACCTCCAGAAGATTTGTTTCTCTGAATTCAACCAATTCAGTAATGTCATACCTGAACCTGTAAAATGCTCCCCGGTGAGTTTCACCTGCCGGCTGTCCGTTAATCTTTACTTCTGTATCTGTCATTGAGCCTTCAAATACAATGTAAATTCTCTTGTTTTTCCATTTCACGGGAACGCTGAATTCATATCTGTAAAATCCCTGCTCATTGGCTTTACGGTTAACATTTCCATACAGGTATGAACCAAAGCCCTGAAGCTCCCAGTTGGACGGGACATCTATCTTTGTCCAGTAACCGCTGTTCCGGCCGGAAGTACAGTAAAAATCCCACTTCACAGGATGATCCTTGTCTGTCCCGGATAAATATTGTATCTCCGTTTTTTGACCTGTTAATGCCTGGGAAATTATAAATACAAGAAGGAGCAAAAGAGACCGGGAAGTTTTCATTTTATTTATCTTTATTCGTTAAGCCTTCTTAAGAAAATTTATAAAAAGTGCAGGTTTAAATTTATGCACAGTGCAAAAAGATACATAAATTAAAGCTATCATTTTTTTACTAGATGATAAAATACCCGGTCATTGATAAAAAACATATTATAATTCTGCAATTCAATGAAATACATAGTCGCGTTTCTTTTAATTTTATTTTTTATAGTACCGGCTGCAAAGTCTCAGGAGAAGAAGGCTTCCCTGACGGATGTCAGCGCGCCTCTGCACGCACTTCAGCCTGATTACCCTGTGCCGTATGGAAAAATAACACCGGAATCAGTTACAGAAGTCTTGAATCGCATTTACAATTATCTCGATGAAGCAACCCCTGCAGGTGTTGAAGAAAAAGAATCCGGCAAAGAGATAAGAGACCTGAAAAAACTCACACCGGACGCTGACTTTAAACAGGGTTCTTTCAGGCTGATAAGCTATGAGTGGGGAGTAGTTTACGGAGCAATGCTGAAGGCCGGCGAAGTGACCGGTGATAAAAAATTCACTGAATACACACTGAAAAGGACAGACCTTATCGCAGGTATGACAAAGTATTTTAAATCAGTACCGCCTGAAAAACTTAAAATAAATCCTGTCAGATCGGTACTTGACCCAAGGGCCCTTGATGACGCTGGGTCAATGTGTGCGGCAATGATCAAAACTTATGAAGCCAATAAAAATCAGGATCTCCTGCCGATGATTGACAATTACATCCGTTATATTTCGGAAAAGCAGTTTCGTCTTTCAGACGGCACACTTGCGAGGAACCGTCCCCTTCCTAATACACTCTGGCTCGATGATCTTTACATGAGTGTTCCTGCACTTGCCCGCATGGGAAAGCTCAGCGGCGACAGCAAATATTTTGATGATGCAGTGAAACAGGTTTTGCAGTTTTCAGAAAGGATGTTCAGCAGTGGCAACGGACTCTTTATGCATGGATGGGTTGAGCGTATGAATCCTCATCCTGAATTCTATTGGGCAAGATGCAACGGATGGGCACTGCTGGCAATGACTGAACTTCTTGATGTACTGCCTGAAGGACATAAAGGCTATAATGAAGTACTCAGGATATTACAAGCTCATATTAAGGGCCTTGCCAGGTATCAGTCAGGTTCGGGCTTATGGCATCAGCTGATTGACAAGACAGATTCTTACCTTGAAACTTCTTCCACAGCAATATTTACATATTGCATAGCACACTCAATAAACAAGGGCTGGATCGATGCACAGGCTTATGGTCCTGTTGCAGTCCTTGGATGGAATGCTTTGCAGACAAAGGTCAACAAGACAGGACAGGTAGAGGGGACATGTGTAGGCACCGGAATGGCATTTGACCCTGCATTTTATTACCACAGGCCTGTTAATGTTTTTGCAGCTCATGGATATGGTCCTGTAATTCTTGCCGGTGCCGAGATGATTAAGCTTATTTCCGGCTACCAGATAGAAATAAACGACTCGGCCGTAATGTTCTACAAGCCAGGTACAGAATGGCAAAAATTCAGATAGATACAGCCAATTTTCTTTTAAATTGTGTAATCTCTTTTTAATGTATTCAAGCTATGACAGCAAGTTTAAAAATCAAGTTCAGATTTTAATAAAGTATTGATTTTATGTAAACTTTGTAGTTATCTCAAAACAATCATGTATGGTAAAAATATCTGCAATCCTTGCGTTCATTCTTTCCTTTAATCTTACTGCCCAGCAGTTGTCATGGCCTGAAATCACAAAGGAAACCAAACCATGGACCCGCTGGTGGTGGCCCGGCAGTATAGTGAATCGCGCTGATATTACTGCGGCAATGGAAAAATATAAGGAAGCTGGTCTGGGCGGACTTGAAATTACTCCTATTTACGGGGTAAAGGGGCAGGAAGATAAGTTTATCAATTTTTTGTCACCGCAATGGATGGAAATGTTAATTCATACTCTCAACGAAGCTGAAAGGCTGGGATTGGGGATTGACATGGCCAACGCATCAGGCTGGCCATTTGGCGGCCCATGGGTCGAGCCGGAAGATGCATGCAAGAATATTAACTATAAAGTCTACAAACTCAGGGCAGGTGAAAAGTTGTCTGAAAAAATTGAATTCATTCAACAACCTCTTGTCAGACCAGTCGGACTGCGTCCGGATATTGACAAACTCAAATATCCTGTAAGCAGGAACGACAGCCTTCAGGTATATGCCCTCGATCAGCTCCGGTATGAAATATCCCTCCCTCTTCACCTTCTGATGGCCTACTCTGCTTCAGGTGATGCAGTTAATCTGACAGAACTTGTCGCAGAAGATAAAAGTCTCGACTGGACTCCTCCGGAAGGTGAATGGACCCTTTATGCACTCTTCGAAGGCTGGCACGGCAAG
>JABUEV010000195.1 GCA_013314865.1 Bacteroidales bacterium
CTTCTGTGGAAGAGAGAATTCAAAAAATCATTTATGCAGGCTGTGACCAGTTCGGAGGTGAAATGGTTCCTGAACCTCTGGTAACGCTTGTAAAAGAGGGAAAAATAAGTGAGAGCAGACTGGACAGTTCAGTTGTAAGAATCCTGAGGGCTAAGTTTCAGATGGGTTTGTTCGATAATCCGTTTGTTGATGTCAATAAATCTGAAGAGATTATCGGAAATGCCGGATTTATGAAAGCAGGGGAGGAGGCCCAGAGAAAATCCATTGTGCTTCTGAAAAATGAGGATCTTTCTTCAGGTAAAGCTCTTCCGTTATCAACAGGTATTAAAATATTTACAAAAAACATTGATCCGGAAAAGGTGTCAAAATATGCCACAGTGGTAAAGAATCCCCGTGAAGCAGATTTTGCAATTATCAGGCTCAGGGCTCCTTCGCGTCACATTAAAGGCACAGGGATATTGGGAAGACTTTTCAGCTCGGGGGATCTTGACTTTGAGGAAAAGGAACTTAAAAAAATTCTCAGGTTGTTGAATTCAGTTCCTGCAATTGTGGACATTTACCTTGACCGTCCGGCTGTAATACCGGAAATAACAGCCGCATCCAAAGGCCTGCTGGCAAATTTCGGGGCAAATGATGAAGCATTGCTGGATGTTATCTTCGGGAAAACAAATCCAACCGCCAGGCTTCCGTTTGAACTGCCTTCCTCTATGGAGGCAGTGAGAAAACAAAAGGAGGATGTCCCGTATGACTCTGAAAATCCGCTTTTCCCGTTCGGCTTCGGCCTTGAATATTGAAATTATTATATATAAAGATTTTGTTTTTAAACTATGAAAAGGTATTCCCTTGACAAGAGAAAAATAAAGATTGCTCTTCTTGAAGGCATACATAAAAGCGCAGTTGAATATTTTCTTGCGAACGGCTATTCAAATATCGAAACATTTTCAGGGTCTCCCTCCGAGAAGGAATTAGCCGCATTGATAAAAAACGTCAACATAATCGGTATCCGGTCACGGACACAACTGACGGCAGAAATGCTTAAAATGGCAGAAAAACTGTTTGTAATCGGCTGTTTTTCGATTGGCACAAACCAGGTTGACGGACATGCCGCAAAAATGCTTGGGATACCGGTTTTTAACGCCCCTTTTTCAAATACAAGATCAGTTGCCGAACTTGTAATTGCCGAATGTATTCTGTTAATGAGGAATATCCCTGCAAAAAACGCAGCTGCTCACAAAGGGAAATGGGATAAATCTGCAAGCAATTCTTATGAAATAAGGGGAAAAAATCTCGGCATAGTAGGTTACGGCCATATCGGCTCCCAGGTTTCTATACTGGCAGAAGCGCTTGGAATGAATGTATACTATTACGACATCGTCAAGAAACTCAGTCTTGGAAAAGCGGTCGCATGCAACTCTCTTGAGGAATTGCTGTCTGTTTCGCATGTTGTTACTCTTCATGTCCCCGAGACACCGTTAACAAGAAATATGATAGGCGAACGTGAGATCGGTCTGATGAGGCAGGGAGCCTGTCTTTTAAATGCATCGAGGGGTTCGGTAGTGAATATCAATGCACTCTCAAAAGCAATTGCATCAGGTCATATCCGCGGCGCTGCCATTGATGTCTTCCCCGAAGAACCCGCTTCTAACAGCGACCCTTTTATTTCCGAACTTCAGCAGTATGATAATGTGCTCCTTTCACCCCACGTGGGAGGCAGTACAATCGAAGCTCAGGAAAACATCGGAACTGAAGTGGCAGAAAAGCTTGTCAGATACAGTGATACCGGTTCCACTATCGGAGCTACAAATTTCGTTCAGATTTCTCTTCAGCCAAATGTGAATGCACAGAGATTCCTTCATATTCATAAAAATGAGCCGGGACTGCTTAAAGAGATTAACTATGTCTTCACATCACGAGGAATAAACATAGCTGCAGAATATCTTCAGACTGACCCGGATATTGGCTATGTTATCATTGATACTGACAGCGATCTTGACAGCAGTATAATGAAAGAGCTTAAATGCATACCGGGAACCATAAGAGCAAGAATGCTGTACTAGGTTGAAATACTCACCGGGAAAAGATTCTGCCGGTTACTTGTGCTCCTTCAGAATATTCTGAGGCCTGAATCTATTAAATGCAAGATTGTCAATATTCTCAAAAGTGTCATCCGGTTGTTCAGCTATGCTGATGTTCCTGCAAATGCCTCCGAAAAGTATCTTTATGGCGTTTACCATGCTCTGCCTTATAGGATTATATATCCAGCCAAATTCCTCAGGACCTTTCTCAAGAGAACTCTCTGTAGTTACGCGATAATTTTCCTTAATGGTTTCTGCGTACTTTGCAAGATCATCACTTGTCATCCATCTTTTTTCTGCAAGCGGATTCTGGCTCCTGAATTCAAATATTTCAAAGAATCCCCATTCAAGTTTCCTGTTTCCGAATGAAAGGAATTTCGGATTAATATTTGCCACAATAAGTTCATCATTTTCAGGAATATATTTGAATCGCAACTCTTTAATGTCAAGTCCGTATTTTGCTGTGAGCGAAACATTCAGGCTTCCAAAATATTTCAAGGTTCTGTTGTCAATCTTTTCTTCCTTATTTACAGACCTGGTAAATTTTGTATCAATCTCGAAAAGGTTCAGTTCCAGGATGTTTTTAATCTGAGTTATCTGAAACTGCCTGTCTTTCAGGTATGAATTCTCTTCAGCCAGCTTTTCATTGCGGGTTTTCAGGAGTTCGTTTTCGCTTTTCAGTTCGTCAACTGTTCCCTGGAACTGTACAACCTGAACGTTTAGCCTTATAAGCTGTTGGATACCGAAGACAACGAGTCCTGCTATCAGCGCCGCGATGCCCCATAAAATCAGTTTGTTAAACAAAAGAACAAGGGCTATTGCCACGAGGATAATAAAAATCAGATTCCTTTTAAGAGCATTCATGTTCTTATTCTTTAAAAACAAATTCAATATTTCCACCCAAGGCTACCTTATCTTCTTTGATAATTACCACGGATTTTATCTCCGGGACCTTAAGAGCCATTTGAGATGTTTCTTCCAGGTTTCCTTCACTTTTTACCATATTGCAGAATGCAGTGGCATAGGCATCGGCTAATGCTCCTGAACTGCATGCTATAGCGCAGGCATCTGCTGTGCCGAAACTAAAGGAATGGCCTATTGTTCCGGAAGAACAGCACACCGACAGGGGTGTTTCTTCAGGTTTGACTGACAGACCAATCTTATCTGACAAGGGAGATTTCCCGGCATAAACATAGATTGTCGCAGGGGAGGCGAGTTGAAGGAAAATATCACCTCCGTTTTCAACAACAACCTCTTTGTAACCAAATTCTGCGGAGATGTCTGTGCAGATACGCTCAGCAATTGCACCGGCTACAGCACTCATCGGACCTGTTCCTGCCATGCCTGAAGCAGTGTACATTTCTTTTACAAGCAAGGGCAATCCGGATGGTAACGCCAACGGATTGAGGGAAACCAGGAAATCAGGATACTGGTTTATATGATTCTCAAGAATATCCCTGTAGTACCTGACTCTTTCATTTAAAAACTTTTTGGTTTTGCCAGGGTCTCCGCCGGAATCAAAAGCTACCCAGAGGTCTGTTTCAAGATAGGCATACCTGATACTCTTCCATCGTGAATTGCCCATTGTCTCCCGATAGAAGCGGGGTTCATACATGTATTTGTCAGCTGATATCAATTGTGAAAAGACTAAGCGGGCATGACTTAAGGCATAACTCGCAAATCACGCATTTTTCAGGATCAAATGACAACTCTGCTGTCGAAGGATTCATAGTGAGGGCACCTGCAAAACAGACTGCAGAACAGGCGCCGCAGTGTATGCATTTTTCTTTCAGGTAACTTATTTTCCTGTCGATGGGCTCGCATTCAACATTATTCTGGCGGATATACTCCATCCCTTCCTTCAGGACTTTTGCAGGTGCAGTCATCTCCATAACAAGGTGTCCAATTTTGCCCGGAGATACATCTGCCCTGATAATGTTAACCATTATATCAAATTTCTTGATAAGATTATATGTGATAGGTTCTCCTGTTGCTTCAGGAGAAAAAGTTAAAACAAATCTTCTGCTTTTCATTTCCGTTAATTTAAATTCATAAAATCACAACCTTTTTATTAACCGGAATTAAAGCCCGGCAGTTCTTTTCATGCATGTTTGTGATTTTTAAATATATTGAAATTTTATCATCCCTGTTTTCCAATAAATTTTCTCAGATTCTTATTTCAAGCTTGTTTAATCCTTTCGTTTTTGGAAACAAAGCCACAGGTTCAGTGATAAGGAAACGTGATTCAGATATTTCCTTTTTAAGGATCGAAGCAATTTCTCTTGCAACTTTAAGGCTTGACAGAGAAGCAGTCCGGATTTTTTTCCCGTTGAAAGTCATTTCTCCCGAGAAAAGTGTCTGGTAATCCACTCTTCCAAGTATTTCGAAATTGCCTGAGCCATAATCTACAATGTTAGTTTCGATCTGGCTGTTGCGGATAGCTACTCTTGCGGCCATTTCTTCATCGATTACCGGAATAGGTATTCCGATTCCGATAAAGATGGAGACGCCATATTTTTCAAAATAGGCTGCTTTAATGAACCGGGTATCCATTTTTTTTGCATCCCCTATCAGGGCAAGTGTTGCGGCATTTCCAACCGGAATTCCGTGTTCGTTCAGAGGTTTGCCGGTATTGAACTGGGTGCCGTTCCATGCTACATACCCTGTCGTACCTCCGAGAAATATTCTTGTTCCGATACCAATGGTGCGTAACTCAGGATCATTTAGAAGCGGACTCAGTTCTCCGGAAGTCGAGAAATTTGCATTGCCGAAAGCGGGAAGAAGTGTTCCCATGTATGTGAACTTTATTTTTGAAGTGCTGTTCACAGCAACGTTGTAATTCTGATAGGCGTTGCGGGGATTGAACATTATAAACTCATTTATTGAGTTCTTGTTTATCAATGTTCTTATTTCAGTTCTTGGATAGCAGTCGGTGCCTTTTGCTGTTGCCTGCAGGAGAACATCTTTCCCGGCAATAAGATCCTCAATCACATGTGCTCCGCCATACTGGTCATGAGGCATCGCAGTCTCAGTCGCCCCAATATAGGCATCAACTGCAGCTATTCCACCGTAAGCCGGAACATTGTTGAGGGTCAGGCGTTCCATGCGCATAGGCGGGGTGGTGTGACCAAAGTTGATAAAAGCTCCGGAGTAGCACATGGGGCCAAAAGTGGCGGTGGTAACCACATCAACCTTACTGGCTATTTCGGAAGCAGACATCTTCCTTCCCATGGCTGAAACTTCTTCAGCTGTCAGCACAACGGCCTTACCGCTGCGGA
>JABUEV010000196.1 GCA_013314865.1 Bacteroidales bacterium
AGGATGTTGACAAATTAGCAGCTCAGCTTTTTGAAAAAAGCCCGAAAAAAGCTGTGAAATATTCAACAGAATACTCAGTAAATGCCGGCAATAATACAGTGGCTCAATGGAAAGACTTTTACAAATTCCTTTTCACAAAATATGTTGACGGCAATGTGAAAGAGAAACGTCCGGTGCCACCAGGATATAAGTACATCCCGCCAAAAGTCTCACAGCCAGGATATGGTGAGGAATGGTACCGTATAATAATACAGCATACAGGAGATAAATTTAAAGCAAAATAAGGCTTTACAGAGCTGTCTATCTCTGCCCGACAATATTAAACTCCTTTTAAGGATCAGGTTAAAACCAAGGCTTTGAGCAATCGGTCGGTTCTACATTTAGTAAATAATAAGTTAGAACTTTAATATAATAATATCGTATTTTCAAAATAATTTGTATAAATTTGCGACCGATTTTAAAGTTGATAACATTAAATAATAATACGCTATGGATCTGATGAGTATAGTAGAGAAAGAACTGGCTGTCAAGACTGAATATCCAAAATTCTCAGCCGGTGATACCATAACAGTTCACTATAAGATTGTGGAAGGCAACAAGGAAAGAATTCAGCAGTTCCGTGGTGTAGTTATTAAAAAAAGCGGAAGCGGGAATACTGAAACCTTTACTGTCAGAAAGATGTCAGGCAACATTGGAGTTGAAAGGATATTTCCTGTTGCATCACCGTTTATTGACAAGATTGAGATCAACAAATACGGCAAAGTCCGCAGGGCCAAGATATTTTACCTTCGCGATCTGACCGGCAAGAAAGCAAGAATCCGCGAAAAGAAATTCTAGATTTTATTTATCAGCTCCTCACGTTTTAATTTAGCTTCCTCCACCAGGGCGTTAGCCTTGTCGTCAGCTTCTTTTATCACCTGCTGAGCACGCTTCTCGGCTTCTGCCTTAATCTTTTCAGCACCTTTGCCAGCTGCCATTTTTGCCACAGTTCCTTTAGATTCGGCTTCTTTTATAAGTCTTTGTGCCTGTTCATCGGCTTCCTTTCTTATCTTCTCAGCCAGTTTTACTGCTTCATCCCTTATCTGCGCGGCTCTTTGCTCTGCTTCCTGAACCAGCAGGTCTCCCTGTTTCTGTGCTTCAATCCTTGCTTTTTCCCTTGCCTGGTCGGCAGCATCATCAACAAGTTGTCTGGCAGCATCCGTTGCCGCTTCTTTAATTGTGGGGCCGCCTTCGACCGGTGTATCGCCAAAAAATGGTGTAATAACTGGTTTGCCAAAAGTACCGGTAACTTTCACATTAATCTTCATTATTTCTGCTGGCTTGAAGGCAAGACCAAACATTGCTGCCTGAGCCGACATGTTATCAATCAGGGAATTAACCGAACTGCCAAGTTCAGCCCTGGGTATTTCGGTTTTTATAACATAATTCAGTGTCTGATCAATACCCTGATCTCCGCTGATATTCATTTTAATATTGCCCACTCTGGTGTTAAATGGAGATACATAAATACGTCCTTCATTAATTTTAAAGCTGATATTTATGTCCTTAAAGACATTTGTATAATCATTTCTCAGTTTAAGCACCTCCTTCATCTTGTCAAATGATGCTGATTCGAGCAGTTTTACCTCTTCTGTTTCAAGTTTTCCGCCGCCTGTAATAGTCCTGATAACCGGCATGAAATCTTTTCTTAACAAACTGCTGTATGACAATTTTGCAGTCATTTTACCTTCAACACCCTTAGCGGCAGGTGCCAGCTTCTGAACAGTATTGAAAGTGTTGAAGGCATCCCTGATACCCATCTGCTGAAGAGCAAGCTCAGCCTTTACAACAGGTTTCAGTGTGTCACGTGTATCATAAAGTGCATTTAACGATACCTGGCCGCCGAGAATATTCATCCCTGTTTCCTTTATACTCACTGTTCCGTCCCTGACAATTAAATGCCCCCTTACATTGTTAGCTCTGATTTTGCCGTATCTAAACTCATCGATAAGGGCAGTAAAGTCAAAATCAATATTTTCCGGAACCTTTATTACAGAAAGCGATGTGGTATCATCCTCCTCTGTCGTTTCTGCACCTAGTTTTGACATTATTTCGGTGAAGTCAACCAGTTTTGAACGCAGGTTAAGATTTCCCTTTATCACAGCATCACTGAGAATATACGGGATATAATTTTCCAGCTTTCCGCTGATGCTAAAATCACTGTTTTTTTCTATTCCGAGGATTGCCTGTTTCATTTCTGCATATGCCGGAGTAAATTCAAATTGGGCAGACTTAATTTTCACCTCAGGGTAATCTTTTATGCCTGCCTGCATGTCGCTGATGTTTAATGACCCGGAAGCTTTGAATTGCTCATATTGCTTTTTTTCAATCATTGATAGTCTTCCATCCATGACCACTGACATATCTATCAGTCCTGACAATCCGATACTGTCGAGAGGCAATGCCTTTGAAAGTGCATCCAGGTTTATTTTCCCCTTAACGGATCCCTTTATATCAGGGTCGCTTACAGGAGTCTTAAGTGCAAGGCTCATGTCAAATGGGTTGCCTGCCATCTCCATATGAAAGGATTGAATATTCAATGTAGTTTTATCCATATCCTTCCCGTCGACGAAAAGTTCTGAACTGAGGTTTATGTTATTGATTTGTTCAGGAAGAGAAGGATATTTAACCAATCCGTTTTTTATTTTAAGATTAAGTTCTATATCGGGCAGAGTACTGTCTGCATCGCTGTAAACACCTTTTGCCGAGCCTGAAAGGCTGAATTCGCCGTCAGCCCTGAGGTTGCTGAAATCTTTCATGTAAAATGCCGGGACAAGAGAAAGAAGAGTTTTGAATGAATTCTGTTCCGATCTGAATTCCAGGTCTGTTTCGATGTCATCCTCCGGCATGGAGACCCACCCTGAAAAGAGTATTTTTAAATCATTCAGAGTAAGAAAATTATCACGGAAAGTGAATTTATAATTATCGAGATCTGCAAGAAGATCAAGTTCAGTATAAAGTCGTGCCCTGTCGATATATTTCATTCCCTCCATGGTGTAAATAAGCTGGTCTGCACCGAGCTTAATCAGAAGATCTGTTTCACTGGCAGTCAGGTCGCCTGTCAGTTCGCTGTTGATCCCGTAAAGTGAAACATTGATATCGCTCTCGTAGTCAGTGTATAACAATGAGCTATTAAACAGGGAGACCTTTTTAAGTAAAATTTTAAAGTCGGATGAATCCGTTTCAGCGGGCACCTCTTCCTCTGTTTCCTTCATTATATCCCAGTTGGCTGATCCATCGCTCAGGACAATTGTTTTTACATTAGCATTATCTATTATTATGGATTTAACTTCAATGCCTGTTTTTTTGAACAGGCTTGAAAGATTTAAAATAAGGTTTACAGACTTTACTGATGCAAGTGTGTCATTTTCAAACTTTTCTATTCCTTTTACGGTGATATTGTCAAGTGAAAAAGAGATGTTCGGGAAGTTTCTGAAGAATCCAAGTTTATAATCGCCAAAACTGACTTCTGCGTTTACTGATTCATTAATTACAAGTTCAATTTTGCTTTTTATTTTTTCTTTAAACAGAACAGGAATAGCTATAGCGCTTAAAATTATTAGTAATAAGATTGTTGCAATTGACAGGAGGATTATTTTAAGTGTTTTTTTCATGGTAACAGTATTGTTAGTTGATTTTCAACGTCATAAAGAGCCGAATATTTTGTTTTCGAAGACAAAAATAGTGCATTTCAATTCCTGATGGTAAAATTTTGTTATATTTGCGCACTGAAATAAATAATGGACCTGTAGCTTAATGGATAGAGCATTTGGCTACGGACCAAAAGGTTGGGGGTTCGAGTCCCTCCAGGTTCACGAAAGCCGCTTTATGCGGCTTTCGGGGTTCTGGAGGGACGAGAACCGAAGGGCTGGAGGGTTCGAACCGAGGAGCGTAAGCGACGAGCTCGCGAGCATTGCGAGCAATCCCTCCAGGTTCACGAAAGCCGCTTCATGCGGCTTTCGGGGTTCTGGAGGGACGAGATCCGAAGGGCTGGAGGGTTCAATTTATTTTTTGTCAGCTTGGTCCGGAATAGAATAAATAAAGCTTACTGAGGAAATTACAGACTTTATTCCTTTTTACCGTAAGGCAAAAATGATATTATTAATGCCCCGGTCAGGGCAACACAAATGAGAACTACAAAACCCGGGACATAACTGCCGGCCACATCATACATGCGGCCTACAAGCATTGGCATCAGAGATTCGGCTACACCATCGGCAACAAGGACAATACCCATTACCCGTCCCAGGGTTTTTACTCCGAATAGGTCTCCGGCCATCAGCGGAATAATCATATAGTCACCTCCCAGACCTATGCCGAAGATTACCGCAAATATATATTCCCTGCCTGCAAATGAAGGTGCAAGCAGTAAAGGAATAGACCCGCCGACAATAAGATATATCAGTATCATTACATATTTCCTTTTCATGATGTCAGCGAGCATTCCCATCAGCACCCTTCCTGCAAGGCTTGACAGAAGAACAAGTGAAACCACTTGTGCAGCCTGTGCCTGAGAAAAATCAAGATCGCGGAGGTAAAGCTTAAGATGCTGGTTCACCCCTCCTACTGCTCCAATGGAGCACATACTGCCCAATGCAAGCAGGTAAAAGGCCTTGTTTTTCAGAATGTTTTTAACAGGGACAGCCTGTTCAGGTTTTTTTTCTGCTTCAGACAGCAAAGGAGTCTCTTTCAAAAATAAAGGAAGAGGAACCGCAATCAGAATAATCATAAGTCCCAAAAGTGTCAATGCAAGATGCCACCCCAATTCTTTTTCAAGTCCGGCAGCAATCAGCGGAACAAGTGCGCCGCCTGTGCCAATGCCCAGATATGCAATTCCCATAGCCTTGCCCCTGTTCTTTGTAAACCGCCTGGATATCAATACCTGGCATGGCAAAGGACCACCAAAAACATATCCCAGGGCATTAAGTACATAGAACATGTAAAAGAATCCCAGCGATTTCATCATGCTAAGCCCTATCAGTGCAGTCCCTGCCATTAAAGCACCGGCCAGCATCATTTTTCGCGGACCGTAACGGTCAATAATCCAACCCGCAATAAAGCCAAAGAGCGGTGCTACAAGCAGTTTGCTAAGTGCATTGCCTGAAGTCACTACAGCTCTTGACCATCCGAATTCATTGACAAAAAAGTCATAGAAAAAAGGCAATCCATACAGTGCAAATCCGACAATTGCAAATAATGAAAAGAATGCAGCTGAGACAACATATGGCTGTGAGTTTCTTACCGATACGGGTCCGGTGATGCTGTCAGATTCATTGTTCATTGTCCTGATGATTTAAATTGCCTCCTGCTA
>JABUEV010000197.1 GCA_013314865.1 Bacteroidales bacterium
CTGCTTCGAAAGTCTGGAATGCAATCCGAATGCAAAAACCGCCTTTTCCGGCATCTCATCCGTTGCCTCAACTATCTTCATGGCAGTGAGGACCTGAAACATCATTGTTAATCCGGGCCGTTCCACCCGGAGCGATGAACTGTAACTATGATTCAGTTCATCTATCCGTTTACTGAATCTTTCAAAACCGATTGCCAGAGTGGGAAAATTCATCCCTTTGTTTGGCTGCTTAAACCCGCCGTTGGAAATATGGTTATAGCATCCTGAAAGAGTTAAATAGTTCTGTTGCCCGATCCTGTGCCTCAGCTTTAAGTCTACAAACAAAGGAAAATTTATGCCGGTACTGAAAAACTGGTTAAGAGGATTTTCAATCCTGTCATAAAATTTATTATGAAAAGAGAGTCCTATACCTCCCCTTACAGACAGGATAATCCGGTTTGACTTATTGTAAAAAATAACGGGTTCTGCAAAAACTGTAACATAGTATGCCATTCCAAGAATATCAGGATTCTGAAAATCAAAAGCACCTGACTGAATTCCTGATATCCAGTACGCATTGAAAATCTGCCATTTATTATAAGACCTGTGAAATCTGCTGAAACTTATCTCAAAACCGAAAGGGTTAGTATGGGATACCTGTTCTATTGCAGCAGAATGAGGAATTATGAACCCGTAATGTCCCCTGAACCCTGCGCTGAAAACTGATGTCGTGTCAGACGGTAAAACAAGTTCATTTATTAGTGACAGTATTAGCAGAATTATCGGTATTATTTTCGAAATCCTCATAACTAAATCTCAATCTGACTAAAATAGCGCTTTAACTGCCTTTTTCCAAAAATCTTTATCTTTACACAAACCTGTAAATCTTTTAACATGATTACAAGAAAATACTTCTTTATTGCGGGACTGCTTCTATTATTTTCTTTAAATCTCCTTCCACAGCAGGCTTATGTTCCGGCTCCTGAAAACCTTAAGGCACGTGAATGGTTTCAGGATGCAAAGTTTGGAATGTTTATTCACTGGGGTGTTTACAGTGTCCTCGGCGACGGTGAATGGGTAATGAATAACCAGAGGATTGATAAACAGACGTATCAAAAACTGCCTGCTTTCTTTAATCCAGTGAATTACGACCCTAAGGAATGGGTGGCTCTGGCCAAGGCTGCCGGGATGAAATATATTACAATTACCAGCAAGCATCATGACGGGTTCGCCATGTGGGATTCAAAGCTGACCGACTGGGATATTGTCGACCGGACACCCTATAAAAAAGATGTACTGAAAATGCTTGCCGAAGAATGCAGGAAAGAAGGGATAAAACTTTTCTTCTACCACTCACACCTCGACTGGTACCAGGATGATTACTATCCGCTCGGAAGAACAGGTACCACAGCCGGCAGGCCTGAAGGCGGTAACTGGTACAGGTATCTTGATTACATGGATGGTCAGCTGAGAGAACTTCTGACTAACTACGGCGAAATAGGCGGAATCTGGTTCGACGGGCACTGGGATAAAAAAGATGCTGACTGGCGGCTTGAAAAGACATATAACCTTATTCATAGCCTTCAGCCTGCCTGCCTGATAGGCAACAATCATCACCTGGCCCCGTTCCCTGGTGAAGATTTCCAGATGTTCGAAAAAGACCTGCCCGGACAGAAGACCACAGGCTTTAACACCGAACAGGAGGTCGGCACTCTTCCTTTTGAAACCTGCGAAACAATGAACAATTCATGGGGTTTTAACCTTCAGGACAAAAACTATAAATCGACAAAAAGCCTTATCCAATACCTGGTCAAAGCCGCCGGATATAATTCAAACTTCCTTCTGAATGTCGGACCAATGCCTGATGGCAAAATTCAGCCGGAATTCACAAGCACTCTTCTGGAAATAGGAAAATGGATGGAAAAATACGGGGAGACAATATATGGCACACGCGGAGGGCCGGTCACTCCCAGATCATGGGGTGTGACAACACAGAAAGGGAATAAAGTATATGTCCACATTCTGAATGCTGAAGACAGCAACCTTCTGATACCGGATTTCGGGAAAAAAGTGAAAAATATAAGTCTTTTTATCAACGGGACCAGGCTTAAATTCAAACAGGATGCATTCGGCATCGCAATTTCACTTCCGGCCGGTGTTGTTGATGAAACAGATACTGTACTTGTTATGGAAATTTAAGATTCTTCTATATAAAATCAATTTTTCTGCCAGATGAAAAATAAATACAAACGTCGCACTTTTATCAAGACTGCAGGTGCAGGCATGGCCGGAGCAGGATTGCTTTCAACGTCTTCATGCAGTCCCGGTGAAAATTTTACAATTAAGGATATGTTTATACATCATGTATTTTTTTGGCTCAAACAGCCGGGTACTCAGGAAGTCAGGAATAAATTTGAGCAGGCCCTGAAGGATCTCGTCACAGTCGAAACCATTGTTGATTTTCATCTGGGCGTACCTGCACCAACAAACCGGGAGGTAATAGATACAACATATTCATACTCCCTCCTCACCTTATTTAAAAACAAGGAGGATCAGGATATTTACCAGACCCATCCCAAACACCTGAAGTTTATTGAGGATTGTCAGGATCTATGGGAGAGGGTTGTTGTTTATGATACAATAAGTATTTGAAAAACAATACTGTTAACAGTTCATCCGGTAAACGGTAATCGGTAATCGGTAATCGGTAATGAAATTATTACAGACCTCTCTTTAGAGATCACCGAATACCGAATACTGAATACTGAATACTGAATACCCCTGCCTGCCTGCCTGCTGACGCAGTCAGTCAGGGAATACCGTTTACCGACTACCGGCATCTACTTCAGAAAGACCTCAAGAACCGGAATTATAACCGGAGGTTTCTGAACAGGAAGCTGAAGTGTAAGGTCGTTTGCAGAGGCTTCTCTTCCTGTCCCGAAACGAATTTCCGATGCATCGTGGAGGAACTGGACATATTTAACCTTATCGGCCATATTGCTTAGTGTCAGACTCCCCATCGGATAAGAAAGCAAATGCACATATAGCCTACGGGTTTCAGGATTGAAAGTCAGAAGTGTGTTTGGCGGGGCTGTGAATTCTTCCGGAGCCTGGGTGCACATATATATTGACCTGTTGTTGAATTTCATCCATTCTCCCATCGCTTTTAGCCGTTCCTGCGCCCTGTAATCTATTGTACCTCTTGCAGTAGGGCCGACGTTCAGAAGAAGATTACCTCCCTTGCTTACCGATTCTATAAGCAGTTCCAGAAGTTGTTCAGGACTCTTCCATGTGTATTCATCACGGTAATACCCCCATGAGCCCGAAAATGTCTGACATGTTTCCCACGGAACTTTCTTGCCATTCACCTCCGGCCATTTTGCAACCTTGTATTGTTCAGGGGTAGTGAAGTCCCAGCCTCCCTCCACATCTCTCAAATCGAGACGGTCGTCAACGATGATTCCCGGCTGAAGAGATCTTGCAAGCTTCAAGAGATTTTCAGAATCCCAGTCCTGCCGCCCTTTTCCGTTCTTGCCCGGAAATGAAAAATCAAACCAGATAATGCTTATCTCGCCATAATTAGTCAGGAGTTCCCTTACCTGGTTTTTCATATACTCCCTATAACGGTTCATATCTTTTCCCTTATTGAGTTTTTCATATTCTTCATCTGACTCCTGTCGTTGAGGATGGCGGCTGTCTATTGTATAATCCGGGTGGTGCCAGTCAATAAGAGAATAGTAAAAGCCAACTTTCAGTCCCTCAGCCCTGAAGGCCTCAACATATTCCTTTATAAGATCCTTTCCGCAGGGCGTATTGGTGGACTTATAGTCAGTGTATTTTGAATCCCACAGACAGAATCCTTCATGATGTTTTGCTGTGAGAACCACATACTTCATTCCTGCCTCCTTTGCCATACGTGCCCATTCTTTCGGATTATACAGGTCAGGATCAAACAGTTCGAAGTATTTCTGATACTGCTCATCAGTCATTCTTTCCCTGTTTTTAACCCATTCATGCCTTGCAGGTAGAGCGTACAATCCCCAGTGAATAAACATGCCGAACCGTGCGTCGGTCCACCACTTCATCCTTTGAGCCTTCTGTGCCTCAGTTTCCCTGGGCAACTGGGCCGGAGCCGGTTGTGAAACAATTAACAACAAAACCGGCAATACTAATTTGAAAAGATTTTTAATTTTCATAGGTCAGATATTAAAATATTGATTCGTTTTTGCATTCTCTCGTAATGTGAACCGTTCCAATATATCCTGTCGCATCCGGGACAAATCCGGAATTCGTCATAAAACTGCAGGGTTTTTGGAGGAAGTCTCGAAGCTATTTCCTTTTCATCAGCAATTTTAAGAATCCCGTTACACTCAAGACACCTTGTAAAAGGATTCAAATTTCTTTTCAGGTCAAATCTTTTTATCACTTCCCTTATCTGTTCATCGGGATTTATGGACCGGATCCAGTATCCATGAGTCACTTCCCTGTTTTTAAGAAGTCCCTTGTCGCGTGTGAGTATTATTCTCTTTTCTGAAAGTGATATTTCTATTATTTTCTTATCTGCCAGATCCTGGTCAAAAAATGTATCAAATCCGCACAGGCGGAGATTTTTTGCGAGCCGGCCAAGGTGAGCATCAGTAATGAATCTTGTTACCCTGAGCGGTTTCTTGCGAAGCCTTGTAAATCCTGCGATATCAATACTCTCAAAAACCGGGTAAACAGAAATCTGATCCTCATCTTTAAGCTTATAGGAAAAATCAACTGACCTTCCGTTGGCAAGTATCAGATCAACTTCAACATGAGGCACACCGATAGCTTCTATGGCATCCTTCACTGAAGGATTGCCGGTAAAGGAATAAGAAAAAGAGACCTTCTTTTTGGATGAAGGAAGAAAATCATTCAATTCCTCATAAAACCTGAACAAGGCAATAGCCATGATAAGTTTAATTTTTTATTTTCAGGGGATGGAATTTTCCTTATAGTCTTTCCTTAAGTATTTCCATCAATTCTTCCCGTTCAAGCTTTACAGGATTATTCTTAACATCCGTTATCTCGCAAATCAAAAGCAGATCTTTCTCACTTATTCCATATTCCCTTAAAAGAGGAAGTTTAAATCTTTCTGTAAGCTGCAGGAGATAATCAACAAAAGCATCCGTGTAATAATCGTCACTTTTATCTGAGGTCTCACTGAAAAGCCTGCCCAGACGGGCATATTTAGCCAGTGTCTGATTGTTTGTATTCCGTGACCGGAGGGCACGCACAGTAACTTTGTTGGCAACTGCCATGATTGTGCCGCACAGTACCCCGTGAGGAATGCTGAACATGCCACCTGCTGAAGAGGCAAAACCATGCACTGCT
>JABUEV010000198.1 GCA_013314865.1 Bacteroidales bacterium
TCTTTCATATGATGCGGACTATGCTAACCAGGGCGCTGTTTATCCAAGCCAGTACGGTAACAATAAACTTACATGGGAAAAGAACCACACCATCGACATCGGTACTGACTTTGGATTCCTGAATGACAGGATCACTGGTTCATTTGCTTATTTCTATAAAAAGACCTTTGACCTCCTTCAGAGCGTGCCAATAACAAGGACTTCCGGGCATTCATCAATAGTACAGAATATCGGTACCGTTGTTAATAAGGGGATTGAAGCTTCCCTGGATGTAGCCATTATCAGAAAAGGCAAGCTGAACTGGAACATTTCCGGAAATATTGCAACAGTAAATAACGAAGTAGTTGCTCTTGCAAAAGATGCTGCCGGTAAAGATATAGAAATCACAACCGGCCAGAGAAAAACCGCAGTCGGACATCCTATCTATGCATGGTATACAAGAAAATATGCAGGAGTTGACCCGGCAACCGGTGAACCAATGTGGTATCTCAACAGCAAGGATGGTGAGACAACAAAGAATTATTATGATCCTGCTCTGACCCTTGATTTCCAGGGCGGAAGCGCTCTGCCTACATTCTCGGGCGGACTTTCAACACATGTCGATTTTGCCGGCCTTTTCCTTGATGCAAGCTTCTTCTATGCAGGCGGACATAAGGTATTTGAAGACTGGTCATTCTATACACATCACACAGGTTTGTATACTCTTCTTTATTATAATGGTGTGGAAGAACTTATGGGCAGATGGCAGAAACCCGGAGACGTGACAGATGTTCCAAAGGTTATAGCAAATACCACCGGATTCAATGCATCAAGGCCTTCTACAAGGTTCCTTTATGACGGAGACTATATCAGACTGAAAGACCTTATGATCGGATATTCACTGCCGGCTTCAATCGAGCGTAAAATAGGTTTCAACGACATAAGTATCTATATGCGCGGAACCAATATCTGGACATGGGTGAAAGACGACAGACTGAAGTATGACCCGGAAGTAAGAGCTGATGGTTATACCAGACTTACCACTCCGCCTGTTAAATCAATGGTGTTTGGCTTAAACTTAAAATTTTAACGAAATGAGAAAAGCAATTATATTTTCAATTATAGCGCTTACGGGGATTCTGTTCTCATGCAGTAAGGATTCTCTCGATCCTACCCTGGCCCAATCAAAAGCTGTTGAGACTAGCATAAGAACCGTAGAGGACCTTCAGGGCCTTCTTTACGGAGCTTACAACAGAATGACTTCCTACGCTTACTACGGGCGTGATTATATTATTCACGGTGAGGTAAGATCGGACAATACTTTCTCCAATGGTAACTCTGGAAGGTTTGTAACGGTTGCCGCCATGAATCTTGGAAATAACGATGCATATGTGACAGATGCCTGGACCCAGATCTATTCTGTTATTGCATCTGCCAACATCATTATCAATGCACAGAATATTGAAGGTGACGAGGCAAAAATCAATCACATCAAGGGTCAGGCTTATGCAATAAGGGCATTGGCACATTTTGACCTTCTTAAACTGTTCGGTCAGCAGCATGTTGTTGGCGGCGATGCTACACTTGGTGTTCCGTATATCAAGGAATACAAGGGAGAAGACCTTCTTCCGAGAAGAAACTCCGTATCTGAAGTCAAACAGTTTATTTACGACGACCTTGGCACAGCTCTTTCACTGATGTCTGTATCACTGAATGACCCTTCAGCCCAGTCAATTACGACTCATGCTGTTTATGCCATCATGGCAAGGGTGGCTGTTTATTTCGGTGAATGGAATACTGCCAAAACTGCATGCGAGGCAGTCATAAGTGCAAATAAGTTTCAGATTATTCCTGCAGCTTCTTTCAAGAGCATCTGGAATACTGATTCCCCGGCAAATTCAATTTTTGAGCTTGCATTCAGCAGTACAGACAACGCAAATATCAATGGTCTGCAGTACATCTACAGAGGTACATCATACGGCGATATTCAGGTACTGGATGACCTCCTCAATCAATATGAAGAAACTGACGTGAGAGGTCTGGCTTCCGGTATGCTGGGGTACGAAGGTATTAAACTTAGAAATATGGGTAAATATCCTTCAATTGACTATTCTGATGATGTTTTCCTCTTCAGATATGAGGAGATAGTTCTGAATTATGCTGAGGCACTGTTCGAGCTTGGCGATCCTACAGCAATCGATTGGCTTAACAAAGTCCCGGCTGAAAGAAATGCATCTCCCTATGCTGCAATTAATAAGGACAACATTCTTCTTGAAAGAAGAAAAGAGTTTGCATTTGAAGGATTCAGATTCTGGGATCTTGCAAGGACAGGAAGGGACATTCCTCTTGTAAGCCCGTTCCAGCAGACTCATGGCGGTCCACAATATGGCAGCTATAAGTATGCTTTCCCGATTCCAAAGGTTGAACTGGATGCCAACTCTAATATGGTACAGAACTTCGGATATAGCACCACAAAGTAAAAGGTTCACAAAACCTTGACTATAAAAAGGGACGTCAGATTTTATGACGTCCCTTTTTTGATTTCTTCTCATGTCTAATCTGTGAATACTACAACGGTTTAAACAAACCTTCGGGTTTTGATCCAAGCAGACTGGCCTCAAGTATTGAAGAGCTCGCTATTTTCAGTTTTGATATCATCCGTTCTTTTACCACAGGATAATGATGAAGAGATTCAATCTTATCTCCGATGTATTCCAGATCTTCATCAGTGGTGTACCATTCACGGTCGTCAAAAAGACTCAGATCAAAAGGCCTGGAATATGATCTTAGGGACTTTTCACCATTAATATTGAAATAAAAATCAAAATAAGACATTACAAGTTCTCTGAGGGTCCTGTATACCGGCTCTCTGTATCTCAGTGTCGTGAAATTTGATTTTGCCACAGCACCCCAAAAGCCTTCTTCCTTAAATACCGCTATCACATGATCGTCATCATTAAATGCTTTCATGTCAACAATCAGAGGACGGTACCCGAGAAATTTTAAAACTGCAGCTGCAAACAATGCACCTTCAAAACAATGAGCCGTTTTACTTTTGATTACCCTCCTAGGCGAACGGCATTCATACTCAGGATTATATTCAATTGAATCAAGATACTCCTGAATAGAATAAGGATCTATAAACCTTTTAAGAAATTCTATTTCTTCAACCGACCATCCCATAATAAACCTTAAACCTTGAACCTTAAACCCGAAACCCAAAATCCGCTCCCGCTCCGCAATCCGCAATCCGCAATCCGAAATCCGAAATCCGAAATCAACAACCTGCTCCCGCTCCGCAATCCGAAATCCGCAATCCGAAATCCGAAATCAACAACCTGCTCCCGCTCCGCAATCCGAAATCCGCAATCCGCAATCCGCAATCCGAAATCCGAAATCCGAAATCCCTATACCATTCTTCTTATTATCTTTCTCATTAAACCATACTGCTCCTCCATGCTCTCAACAAGCCGGAACTGAGCTCTTGCTCTCTGAAGGTTATGGTTTTCGTGATGAATCTTGAAATAATGGTCCCCGTCAATGTAATCGGTAAGGAAACGTAAAGCTATCGTAAATGTGATGAGGCGCGGAGCAAAGGCAAGAAATTCTTTTTCTGTGTCATTAAGTGTATCTCTTGTTTCAGAAAGATAGCCTCTCGCGTAAGCCTCAAACAAACCGATATCCATCTTTACCTTTGAAAGTTCCTTTTCATCTTCAGCGGCAATGTTTGCAGCTGTTCTGATAGCATCGCCAAAATCATAGTGTACGTATCCTGGCATTACTGTGTCGAGATCTATCACGCAGAGAGCCTTATCGTTCTCATCCAGAAGTATATTATTGAATTTTGTATCATTATGAGTTATTCTGAGAGGTATTTTGCCTTCTCTGCCGAGATTAAGGATTAATTTCATTTCATCGGCTCTTTTGAAAACAAAATCGATCTCATTTTTTGCCCCTAAAGCCCTGTTTGCTGGATCTCTCTCAAGTGTCTCTGAAAAAGCCTCAAGCCTCTTCTCTATATCATGGAAATAGGGTATTGTTTCATGAAGAGGTTTGCCCGGAAGATCCGAAAGCATTGCCTGGAAACGTCCTATTGCTTTTCCGCCTTCATAGGCTTTGTCAGGCGTGTCAACGATATTGTATGACCGGTGACGGGAAATGAAGATGTACATTCTCCAGTAATTGCCATCACTGTCGCATATCCAGCTTTTGCCATCTCTTGCAGGTATGAGGGTCAGGCACTCCCTTTTGACATCAGACCCCGGTATCTGCCTCAGCTTATGATTAAGGTGTGCAGTAACACGCTCAATGTTCTCCTGAAGCTCGGGAATGTTCCTGAATACCCTGTTATTGAGTCTCTGAAGGATATAGTCATCCTTTTCGGGTTCAGCTGTTTTTATTCTGAAAGTATCATGAATATGGCCATTCCCATAAGGTTCACCGCTGAGCCATGTTCCGTCAGCAGTAAAATGCTCATATATTTCTTTCAGATTAAAATCCATTTATTGTTTTCTGCCAACCTTGTAACCGAAAAATGCATAATACATAATTATAAGGTATGAAGGAACGCATATCCAGTAAGCTGTTTGTGTTGAATAATTTACAGCCAGTTTTCCGTATGCAAGCGGGAGCAGTGCTCCTCCGGCAATTGCCATTATAAGCATTGCCGACCCGGTTTTGGTGAACCTGCCCAGACCTGTAATTGCCAGTGGCCACATTGCAGGCCATACGAGTGAATTTGCCAGTCCCATAAGAGCAACAAACAACACTGTTAGCGGCAAAACAAGCTGAAGGGGTTTAAAGGTCACCAGATCAACAAACGGCATTGTAAAAGTAATATGGGCAGGAGTAAGGATTGCTCCCAGGGAAAAGATTACACCCAATATTGTACATATTTTCAACGCATTGCCCTGTGATATGTATTTTGGAATAAAAATGATGCCCATCAGGTAACCCAGTATCATTGCCACAAGAGTGAGAGACGTATAATATTTGGCTGACTCCATCGGAATCTTTAATGACTGACCATACCTTATAATTGTATCACCTGCAATCACTTCTACTCCGACATAGAAAAACAGTGCCAGTACGCCAAGGAGAAGATGGGGAAACTGCCAGATACTTGTTTTGTTAAGGTTTGCTTCACCCACTGCTTCATCTTCAGCCTCTGTGTCAACTTCAGGCAAATGGGCAAAACGTAATAGAAGTCCCAGCAGAACAAGAATTGTGGACATTACGATATAGGGCATGATTACCCTGTGTGCCATTTCATCGAGAATAAGAGCACGGGCAGCGCTGTCAGCGGCAGTTGCAAGCCTTTCATCAAGTATGTGTGAATCTTTTAAAATTATAC
>JABUEV010000199.1 GCA_013314865.1 Bacteroidales bacterium
AAGTGCAGGTTCAAAACATGCAGTAGTGTTTTTAGTAACGGAGTTTTTAAGCTGGTGCAGGCCGTAACCGATAGCAAGCTTTGCCGCAATGAATGCAAGAGGATATCCGGTGGCTTTGGATGCAAGTGCACTCGAGCGCGAGAGCCGCGCATTAACCTCTATAACCCTGTAATCTTCTGAATCGGGAGACAGTGCATACTGCACATTGCATTCCCCTATAACACCTATATGCCTGATAATCTTTATTGACAGCTCCCTGAGTTTGTGGTATTCACTGTTTGTAAGAGTCTGTGACGGTGCAACAACTATGCTTTCGCCGGTATGAATTCCGAGAGGGTCGAAATTCTCCATATTGCATACTGTTATGCAATTGTCATATCTGTCGCGGACTACTTCATATTCAACTTCCTTCCATCCTTTGAGTGATTCTTCAACAAGTATCTGACTGCTGTAGGCAAAGGCTTTTGCAGCCAGGCTTGAAAGCTCGCCAGCATCAGATGCAAACCCGCTTCCCTGACCTCCTAGAGCATATGCAGCTCTGATAATAACCGGATATCCAAGGGATCCGGCCGCAGACACTGCATCTTCCACTGAAGTCACAGCAAAGCTTTTCGGAGTTTTTATGTTTATCTGATCAAGCTTCTTTACAAATAATTCACGGTCCTCAGTGTCAATTATTGATTCCACAGGAGTGCCAAGGACTTTAACTCCATACTTTTCAAAAACTCCTGACCTGAACAATTCGGTTCCGCAGTTTAGAGCTGTCTGTCCGCCGAAGGAAAGCAGTATGCCGTCAGGCTTTTCCTGCGATATCACTTTTTCGACAAAATACGGTGTAACGGGAAGGAAGTAGATTTTGTCGGCCAGATCACCTGATGTTTGTACAGTAGCAATATTGGGATTTATCAGGATGGTCTTTATTCCCTCTTCACGCAGGGCTTTAAGAGCCTGCGAACCTGAGTAGTCAAACTCACCGGCTTCTCCAATCTTTAGTGCTCCCGATCCAAGCACTATCACTTTTGTTACATGCTCAGGCATCATCTCTGTTTTAACCACCAAAAATAAAATATTTTTCTTTCAGGACTATTACATTAATAGAAAATGTATAAATTTGCAAAATTAATGTATAAATATGCAAAAATCAAAACGCCTTGTTGCAATTGAAAAGATAATTCAGGAGGAGAAAGTTCTGTCGCAGGAGGAACTTCTGAAAAAACTCCGGAGAAAAGGTTTTAACTGCACACAGGCCACTCTGTCGAGGAATCTCAGAGAGATAGGCGTGATAAGAATTCCTGACGGTTCCGGAAGTTACAGGTATGCCCTGCCACTCAATGCAATTGAAACAGATGATACTGAAAGACCTGGCATAAACATGCTTCCTGTAATACGCGGGATAACTGACGCCAAAGGGCTTGTGCTTGTGAAGACTCTTCCCGGGAATGCAAATTCCACTGCCTGGGCAATAGATAATGCCGGAAGATATGAAATTGCCGGCACAGTGGCAGGAGACGACACTATTCTTGTAATTCCGCGCGACAGGGTTTCTCTCAGGCAGGTTCATGCCTGCCTCGAAAAAATATTTCCCGGACTACATGAATATATTGCAAAAAAATCCAGACATAGCTGATATTTAATAGTTTATACTACAAATTAATAATTGTAAGAGCATGAAAGAAAAAGTCGTATTGGCGTACAGCGGAGGACTTGACACCTCTGTTATTCTCAAATGGTTAATAGACAAAAATTATGATGTAATTGCATTCGTTGCCGATGTTGGTCAGGCAGAGGATTTTGACGAGTGCCGTAAAAAGGCTCTCCAGCTTGGTGCAAGCAAAGTTGTGATAAAGGACCTGAAAAAAGTGTTTGTTGATGAGTATGTAATGAAGGCAATTATGGCAAATGCCATATATGAAGACAGGTATCTGCTTGGCACTGCACTGGCACGGCCGCTTATAGCAAAGACCCAGATAGAGGTTGCAAATGAAGAAGGTGCCACTGCAGTTGCACACGGTGCCACCGGAAAAGGAAACGATCAGGTAAGGTTCGAGCTCTGCTATTATGCCCTCAGACCTGACATTAAGGTGATCTCTCCCTGGAAAGACAGGGAGTTTCTGAATACATTCAAGGGACGTACGGATCTGCTGAAATATGCTGCGGAAAAAAAGATACCTGTTAAAGCTAGCATCGACAAACCATACAGCGAAGATGACAATCTTATGCATATAAGTCATGAAGCAGGAATTCTTGAAGACCCCATGTATTCAGTTCAGAAAAGCATGCTTCAGAAAATGGTTCTGCCTCAGGATGCCCCTGATAAAGAAACACGTATTGTAATTCATTTCAAGGATGGAATACCGGTCAAGGTCGTAAACAAGGATGACGGGACTGTCAAGGAGGATTCTCTAGAGATGTTTTTATATCTCAATGAGCTTGCAGGCAAAAACGGGATAGGTCTCCTTGATATGGTTGAAAACAGGTTTGTGGGAATAAAGTCAAGGGGTGTTTATGAAACACCTGCGGCGACTGTCCTCCACATAGCGCATAAAGACATTGAAGGAATTGCCATGGACCGCGAAGTAATGCGACTTGTAAATATGCTTGCGCCGAAATTTGCAGAGCTTATTTATAACGGTTTCTGGTTCAGCCCGGAAATGGATTTCTTAATGGCTGCCATTGAAAAAAGCCAGGAATTGATTGACGGCAGTGTGCACCTTTGTCTTTATAAGGGCAATGTCCTCATTGAAGGACGCGAATCTCCTTCTTCTCTTTACAACAAGGAACTTTCGAGCATGGATATTGAAGGAGGCTTTGACCAGACCGACAGCAAGGGATTCATCAGGATCAATGCTATCAGACTTATGGCTCACCGTGCAATTGTGGAGGCAAGTAAAAAGAAAAAAACTGTCTCCTGATAAATATTCTATATTTGAAAATAAACACTTCAAAATGAAACTCTGGGAAAAAGGAATCCGTACCGAACCTTCCATAATCGAGTTTACTTCCGGAAGCGACAGGGAAACTGATCTGCTACTTACCCGATGGGATATTGTCGGCTCGATGGCTCATGCAGTGATGCTTGAGACTGTTGGTCTCTTGACTCACAATGATGCTCATGACCTCCTGACGGCACTTCAGTCACTCATGCTTACAGACAAGGAAAAAGGGATAAAAATCGAACCCGGAGTCGAGGATATTCATTCCCAGATTGAGAAAGAGCTTATAGCATTGATCGGAGACAAAGGCAAGAAGATACACACAGGCCGTTCAAGGAATGACCAGGTTCAGGTTGATATCCGTCTCTACCTGAGACATGAGACTGACAGACTGGCCTATCTCATTAAAAATCTTTTCCTGAAGCTGAATGCCCTGAGCGGAAAGTACAAGGAAGTTTTCCTGCCGGGATATACTCATATGCAGCCTGCCATGCTTTCTTCCTTCGGCCAATGGTTCGGGGCATACTCCGAAGCTCTGGCCGATGACATACACCTTTTGGCAGGGGCAAGGAAAACAATAAACAGGAATCCTCTTGGTACAGCAGCAGGTTATGGTACAACACTGCCTCTTGACAGAAAGCTTACAACTGAACTGCTGGGCTTTGAGAACATGATTTTTAATTCTGCTTATGCAGGACTTAGCAGGGGTAAAGCCGAGCTTGCCGCTGCATCAGCTCTTGCCTCTGTGGCTCAGACCCTGTCAAGGCTTTCAATGGATATTTGCCTGTTCATGACAGCCGAGTATCATTTCATTGATTTTCCCGACGAACTTGTGACAGGTTCAAGTATAATGCCCCAGAAAAGAAACCCGGATGTTTTTGAGCTGATTAGAGCCAGAATGAACCTTGTGCAGGCACTTCCGGTACAAATCTGCATGATTACCGGCAATCTGCCCTCGGGCTACAACAGAGACCTTC
Organism: Bacteroidales bacterium; assembly: GCA_013314865.1. Taxonomy (GTDB): domain Bacteria; phylum Bacteroidota; class Bacteroidia; order Bacteroidales; family VadinHA17; genus LD21. The sequence goes on from JABUEV010000199.1 coordinate 3,911, forward strand.
AGCTTCTTAAACACCTGGTTTTTGATGGTTATTCAGAAGTCGGGCAATCGGTTGAAATATTGCTTCTGATGCTTGAAAGCATAAAGATCAGGGAGAACATTTTGGAAAATCCGGCATATAACAATATTTACAGCACTGAAGAGGTTAACAGGCTGGTAAGGCAGGGAGTTCCCTTCAGGGATGCATACAGGCAGGTTGCTGAGAAAATAAAGGAATCGAGTTTTTCCGGCACTTCGCTTTCAGAATACACCCATCATGGAAGTATAGGTAATCTGTGCAATGAGGAAATCTCACTTTATTTTGAGTCTGCAATGAATGAATTCAGAATCAGAACCCCTGATGAATATGCTGAAGAAATACTGAAAAGAGGAGGTGTCATTCAGAAGCTATAACTCTCCTTTCATTCTTTTTATATTATCAATGAAAATGTCAAACAGAAACTCTGTGTCTGTCGGACCGCCTGAGGCTTCGGGGTGAAACTGGACAGAAAAGAACGGCAGGGTCTTATGTTTCATCCCCTCGTTTGTGTGGTCGTTCAGGTTAGTGAACCAGGGTTCCCATCCTTCCGGCAGTGTTTTATTGTCGACTGCATAGCCGTGGTTCTGTGAAGTTATATATGCCCTGTCAGATCCGGCTTCAAGAACAGGCTGGTTATGGCTTCGGTGGCCGTACTTGAGCTTGTAAGTGTCAGCGCCTGTGGCGAGTGCCATCAGCTGATTTCCCAGACAGATTCCAAATACCGGCTTCTCACCGGATAGTGAGACTTTGATTTTCCCGACAGTGGCATTACACATTTTTGGATCACCGGGGCCGTTTGAGATAAAAAGCCCGTCGAATTCTTCAGAAAAATAATCATAATCCCATGGCACTCTGATAATAGTGGTGTCCCGTTTAAGAAGGCTTCTTATTATATTGTATTTGACTCCGCAATCAACGAGGATTATTCTGTATCTGCCTGATCCGTAGATTTTTTTCTCTTTTGTGCTTACTTCAGCAACAAGGTTGGTCTTATTCGGGTCGCAGAATTCTGTTTCCGTTCCGTCAGGCTCAATTTTCCCCAGCATGGCACCCTTTTCTCTTATTCTCTTGGTAAGTGATCTGGTATCTATCCCGTATACTCCAGGCACCATATTTTTTCTCAGCCATTCATCAAGGCTTTCTGTAGCATTCCAGTGGCTGTATTCGAAAGAATAGTCAGAAACAATCAGACCTGATATGTGTATTGATGAAGACTCATGAAATCTGTACAGGTTGTTTTCTTTCTCCTGGCGCGGAGCTCCGTAATTACCTACAAGAGGGTAAGTAAGACATAATATCTGTCCGCGGTATGACGGATCAGTCAGACTTTCGGGGTATCCGGTCATTGCTGTATTGAAGACAACTTCTCCTGCGGATGCTCTTAAGCATCCGAAT
>JABUEV010000200.1 GCA_013314865.1 Bacteroidales bacterium
TGTTATCCGAACTTTTGCCTGTAATAGTTCGGAATAGTTTTTCACAAATTATTTTCTGATGCGGATCGAGCTTGTCATAGACTTCATCTCCATGTTTAGAGATAGCGTCGGTCATTGTGCCCACAGCAAGGTAATCGGAATGGCTCAAAGGACGTCCTGGATCATCCAGTTCCTGCCAGCGCGTCCATGTCCTCATAAGTGCATGCTGAAGGACGGGAAGCTGTTCAGGCTGTCCGGTTATTTCATCAAGTAAAATATCCACCAGCCCCGGGTCAATCGTTGCACCTGCATATTTAACCGGACCCACTATTGCTTCCCTCAAATTCTCCCTGGTCATCTCAGGAACAAAGTAATTACTGCCGTTTACAAGCTGAGTCAGTCCCTTAAACCTTGCACATTCTGCAACAAGATCAGAGCGCAAAGCCAGGGTAATAAATACTTGTTTTTTATTTTGGTTTGCAGTATTTACAAGCAGGTTCACAAACCTTTCAGCCGACAAGTCAAAACCTGAGCCAAGGGTGCCAAGTCTGAAAAGTTCTTCAAACTGATCCACAAACAGAAGGAGTTTTTCGCCGGCTTTAATCTTGAGGAGATTTAGTACTTCATTTATGCTTTCAGGCTCGTTCTTAAGTGTTGCTATTATTTCATTCCGCAGGTCCTGGTTTTTTTTGTTTTCACCTGCTTCATATAAAAGCGCATCCGCAAGATTTCCGAAAGGATCTGTTCCGGGCTTTAAATAAATAGTTCTCCAGAATGAGCCCTCTACGGCAGAAAGTTTTTTAATCCTTGAGAAGAGGCCACATTGAACGATTGAAGATTTTCCGCTTCCTGAGGGACCCAGTACTGCAACAAATCCATTACTTAAGAGCTTTCCGGTTATCTCTTCTATTTCATTGTCCCGTCCGAAAAAAAGATTACTCTCATCCTGTGTAAAAGGCCTCAGTCCCGGAAAAGGATTGAAATAGTCATTATCTTGTTTTAATGAAGCCATAAGTCTTGTTATTATTCTTCATTATCATCTATATATTTTAAAATATCCATCATATCTTCAGGATATTGGTACTCAAATTCTGATAGAGCACTGAAGGGCAGAACATAACCGTATCCACCTTCAGAATTCAATATCTCAGCTGAAATGCTGTCCTGAGAATCATAGATTATGTGAACCTGGGGTATTGGATTTTCGAGCGACATCATCCAGATCAGGGCAAATTTTAAGTTATTTTTAATTCCCTCTTCACTGCCTGATACATACTGAAGCAAAGAAGCAAGAAAATAGAGTTTCTCTTCCTGGATTGAAGGGAAACATGATTTAAGGAAAATTACTTTGTTGTATAACAAATTCTTTTCATTAACCTTTCCATTAATGATCAAATCCAGTTTCTTTTTATGTTCATCATTGCGGAGTCTTTCCTCAACTCTGCTGTAGAGTTTATCATCCGTTCTGGCTATGAGTCGGGCGGCCTCTTCCTGCAGTATCTGTTCAGGGCTGAAAAGCAGAGCCACAACTGATTCAGCAAGGTTCTCATCCTCGATGGCGGCGATATTTCTCAGTGCGCGAACTTTAGTCCAGATACTGATTGTATTATAGTCCCTGTTAATAAGGTCTTCAAGCAGTTCTTTATATGATGGCACATCAACAGGAAAGAATTTCTGAAGCTTTTTAAGCATTTTCAGATAAGGTCCGCCGCCTGTAAGAACTGTGCTGTTTAATTTGATTCTGTCTGAGAATACAATATCTGATATCCGAGATAAATATTCTGAATATTCATCTGTTTTCCCGGCGTGTCTGTGCTCTTGTCCGGACTTATCTCCGTGAACAGGAAGAAGGCTGAGCAGGCCGGAAGCAAAATCTTTCCATCTGGAATATTCATTGTTCATTTCGCCCAGGAGAAGGGTGTCAATATTTTTTTCAAGGCACACTTCTGCTGCAAGGATCCAAGAAATCAATCCAAAAGTGTCGTATATCATTCTGGTCAGGCGGCCTCTGTCATTGTCAGTAACCTTAAAACCGCAGTTCACCAGGGCTGAAAGGGCAGTTTCCCTAATCCGGCGCGAATTGGACCATAGGAGGGAGAAAAGGAATTCAGTATTATCCCTGGTGCACGTTTTTCCAAGAATTCTGATTATGTTTCTGCCAGTGACGATGTTTCCAGATGAAGCAAGGCAATATTTTCTCAGTTCAGTTCTGATTTCCTTGCTTAATGACTCAAGCACTCTGACTGCATCAGAGGATATTTCAGGATTGTTAAGGCATTCACACACCTCCTGCGACATATCAGTCATTTTGAATTTGCCTACAAGATACAGGGCAAGTTTTTTTAGCTCGGGAGATTTTTCTCTTAACAATCTAAGTATTTCAGTTGTCTGGGGATACCTGTGACCGGACAGCATTTTCCGTGCATTGGCAATTTTTTCTCTGTAGCCTTTAGGTTCATCCGCCTTTCCTGCCAGGACAGGTGACGTACTGCCCTCTTCAATCATTTCCATTGTTTCAGAGGCCTGCTGGCGGATGCTTTCACCCAGTGCCGGATTATAGGCTATTTTTCTCAGGGCCGGAAGCAGATTGATGTCCTGCTGATCACGGGCAAACTCAACAATATTCTCAAAAAAATGCTTGTTTCGGGTATTGTCCAGAATTTCAAAATCGCCCATCACCAGGTTAAAATAATTATCCCTGAACAATTTGCGCCCCGAAAATTTATTTCTCAAAGTGTGTATGCCGAAAGATTTTTTTAACGCATCTGATGTTTCCTGAGAGGTCATAGTCAGGTTTTTTAGTAAGACCTGCATCTGTTAATTAAACATTCTAATTTAAGAATTTAAATTCAATAATCATCCGTTTACTGAATTCTCAATTAATGTTTTCAGGAATCTGGTATCAGTAACAAGGCCGTCAACAATTATTTTGGCCTTATTGTACCATACTTCTCTTTCAGCAAGTTTCAGCTGTATGTAGCTTTCTAAATTTTCTTCAGTCACATTCCTCAGAAGCGGACGTTTATCAGCGGATCTTTTAAGGCGGCTTTTGAGTTGTGCCGGTGTGAGTTTCAGGTAGATGGTCAGGCCGGTTCTTAGCATAAAATCCATGTTATCATGATAACAGGGAGTGCCTCCTCCGGTTGAGATTATCGTTTCTTCAAAATTTTCAAGGCTTCTTAGCAGTCTTGTTTCTGTTGCACGAAAATAATCCTCCCCTTTATAGAGGAAAATATCCGGAATATTCATTCCGGTTTCTTCCTCGATTCTTTTATCAAGGTCAATAAACGACCAGCCCAGTGAAGCCGCCAGTTTTCTTCCCATTGTTGACTTGCCGCTTCCCATAAAGCCTACCAGGTATATTTTTTTGTAAGTCAACATTAAAGTTCAAGTTTCATTTGGGCCGGATCTCCTGAATCTGTCTTTTTTCTTGACTCCTCAATACTGATGTCTTCTGAAGAAGTTGCCTGAGTCTCTTTTTTAACCACAGGTTCAATCTCTGTAATGTTTTCAACCATAAAGCTGGTCAGTCTCTTGCCTTTGGCTTTATAGCTTTTCACTCCGATAAACTCAGCCACTTCAATTATTTCGCTTTCGCGTGCCTTGTGCCTGCCTCCAAACTGAATTTCAAACCGCGGATATTCAACCTCAGTAATACTGACAAGTTTTGAATCAGGGCTCTCATTAATGAAACATAAAGGTTTTTCAGATTCTTCAATTGTGAATCTTTTCACATAATAAAATTTCTGTTCCGCATCCCAGTAAACTGCTGAGAAGACCTTATCAGGTCTGAATTTTTCAATTATCAGGATGTTATCCTCAAAGTGATTGGCAAGGTCGGTGTTTGATACTCTGAAGAAGCCGCTTTTGGTAATTACCAGTAATTTGTCTTCCGGTCCGAATTCTCCGAGAAAAGTACCCCGACCGTCGACATTCAGTCTCATTACCGCATCGTCAAACCATAGTTTGCGTCCCCCGAGAGTAGACAATCCTTTTTCTTTCAGGGAAATTTTCTGCACTGCATTCCTGGTAAGGATATTTCCCATTGAAGATCTGCCTCTTATGCTCAACTGGCCAAAATCAAACTCAAAAACCAGTTTTTTAAGTTTAGGTTTCGGCTTATGATGCACTTTGATAACTTCAGCTTCACCGTTAGGATTTGCACTCAGATACATTATTCTGGATCCCGGGGTCCCCTGTGTGAGATTGTATTCCTTGTCGCGGGTAAGGCCTGTTATTGCGCATCTCTTCACATAGCAGGGGCCATCCTTGCCATCCTGGTAAACTATATTGTAGATAGTCCGTTCATCATTTTTTACAAATACCTGTGCATAAATTATATCATTGCCGACAAAAACCTTTTCTGCCACTTTAGTAATAAGATAACCGCCATCCTTTCTTATGACAAGTATATCGTCGATATCAGAGCAATCACATACGTACTCGTCCTTTTTTAATCCGGTACCTATGAAGCCTTCTTTGTAGTTGGCATAAAGCTTTGCATTGTCAGCGACCACCTTGGCTACCTGTATCGTGTCAAAATTCCTTATTTCTGTTTTTCTTTCTCTTCCCTTTCCGTATTTCTTTTTTATCTGCTTGAAATAATTAATGGTATATGGTATCAGGTTGCGCAGGTGATTGCCAACTTCTTCAAGCTCCACCTCTATCTCCTTAATATGTTCACCGGCTTTTGCCGAGTCGTATTTTGAAATCCTTTTTATCCTTATTTCAGTAAGCTGGATTATATCATCCCTTGTAACATCCCTCAGCAGTCTGTTCCTGAAAGGCTTTAGTCCTCTGTCTATTGTTGTAATTACCTCTTCCCACGACTCACATTCCTCTATATCGCGATAGATTCTTTCTTCAATAAAGATCCTCTCAAGAGTTGCCATATGCCACTCTTCCTGAAGTTCTTTTTTACGGATTTCAAGTTCGGTTTTAAGCAGCATTACAGTGTTGTCGACCGAATGACGCAAAATATCACTCACTCCCATGAATGAGGGCTTATTGCCTGAAATCACACATGTATTGGGTGAAATTGAGCATTCGCAATCGGTCAGGGCATAAAGGGCATCGATAGTTTTATCGGGCGATACCCCGGGCATCAGGTGAATTACTATTTCAACATTTGAAGATGTGTTGTCATCGATTTTCCTGATTTTTATTTTTCCTTTTTCGCTGGCTTTTATTATTGAATCAATAAGTGATGTAGTGGTTTTTCCTTAGGGTATTTCGGTTATTACGATAGTTTTCTTATCGATTTTTTCAATTTTGGCTCTTATTTTAACCAGTCCGCCTCTTTGCCCGTCATTATATTTTGAAATGTCAATAAGGCCTCCTGTA
>JABUEV010000201.1 GCA_013314865.1 Bacteroidales bacterium
CGCTGGTCGAGTCTGATACGGCATGGTACAACCTGAAAAGTCCGGGTTACAGCTGGTACGGTAATCACAGAGCTTTTTTCATGATTAATCGTTACGGGGTATTGTATAACTGGTATACAGTTAAAACCGGCAGGCTTTGTCCGGCAGGCTGGCATATCCCGGATACGGATGAATGGTACACTTTGCTGGAGTATCTTGGTTATAACGAAGCAGGAGGCAAACTGAAAGCGACAGGTACACATGACTGGCTTACTCCTAATACCGGAGCTACAAACGAAACAGGTTTTATTGCCCTTCCCGGCGGCTTCCGCAATGCTTATTACAATGATTTTCAGAGATTCAGATCTGCCGGCTATTTCTGGCACTCAAACATCTCTGATGCTATGCGGCTGAACTACAATTCATCAGATGTTACCCATACATCACTTCAGAGGAACGACGGAGCTTCAGTAAGGTGCGTGAAGGATTAAAGTTTAAAGGCTGACGGTTGAAAAGTTGAATGGTTTTAAGCTTAAAGATTGGCTTCTCCAAGCTTTACCTACAAAATAACGGGGCCGATTCAAAAATTTAATAATACCACGATTCAAAACCAACAGACCAGTAGACCAGTAGACCAGTAGACTACTGACTAAAAAACTAATAACTACCTTCCAATATTTCCTAACTTGTTAAGGACTTGTTCAACGAGACTCCTGACAGTATCAATATGAACTCCAGATTTTTTTGCATAGGATTCAACATCAGGCTTGATGCCTGCATTAAAGTCATTCATTATCAGGTCCATCAGGGCATTAAGCTTGCCGAGCTTTTCTTTATTCTCCGGAGTCTCCTCTTTGGAAAACAGATGTTCATATTCAAGAAGATCAATCTTTCTTCCAAGGATTTCCGATGCTGTTGCAACCATCGATGGATTGACCCTGATGAAAGGATCTGGAGAAATATTATAACCGTATAATCTGAACTTCTTTACAAGAGCGTCAAAACCTTTTTCAGTCATTGCCGAGAGGAATAGTATCTTTATTTCTTCATCATAAAAGGCCTGTGCAAAGTGCGGGTGGCTTATCCATCTCTTCAGCGAAAGTTTGTACACGCCTTTGTTATATTCTGTTCTGAAACTTTCAGCAAGGCTTTTAGTATCCATTTTTTCAATGTCGTATGCGGCAAGCAGGTGAACAATCTGATCTTTTCCGCTGGCAAGCACCGGATTGGTTGCTCCGGAGGTAAGCATCATGTAAGGAATGGGATTGTTTTCCACATCCGACAGCAGGTCTTCTTCGTCTTCAATGGAAGAGTTCAGTTCGGTGGCAAAGAAGAAGATATCGTCAGGTTCGAAAGACTGGTAGGCTCCAATTGGGCCGAAACTCTGCCAGCATGATCCGTTGAATGAGATAAGGTTAAACCAGAGAATTGCCCTGAGAGATTCAAGTGTTCTTGTTGTTCCAGGTGAAAACAAAAGAAAATCATTCCCTCTGAAAACATCAGTCATGATATAGAAATCCTTGTAAGGGTTTTCTTTTATGAAACTGAAACTGAATTTCCAGGGATTTTCAGACTGGTATTTAAGATATTCCAGTGCTTCATTGCCAAGGTTTTTTATTTCAGTATGATTCAGGAACTTTTTAATTGATCCGTCATATTTAAAAATATTATGTGCGATATACTGTGCCTTAAGACGGTTTTCCCATTCTTTGGGAAACTGCCGTGTGATATGCTTGTAAGCTGCAAATTTCACGTTCATTTCCAGTTCCAGCTTGTTTCTCCGGGCAGCATAGTTAATCAGGAATTCATCAATTACTGAAGAAGAAATTTCACTGCTTCTGTCGCATATGGAGATAATTTGTTCGTAATCTTTCATTAAAGAAGGAAGGTTGTTTAAGTTGTGCAAGTTATGCAAGTTAGTTAAGATATCCAAGTTATGTTGAGTACTTCGAAGCAGGACGGAATCCGGATTGAAGCTTAAGAACTTGTCTGCTGGTCTTCTTGTCTGCTGGTCTTCTTGTCTACTGGTCTACTGGTCTACTGGTCTACTGGTCGGGTGGCCAAGAAGTGCTTACTATAAGAGGTCTTTGATCGGTTATTCTTTGATAAGAATCATTGATATTCCGTTTTTTACCGGTTTTTCGCCGGTGAGTTTCAGTCCGGATTCCTGTGCAAGGATAAGCGATTTCTCAAAATCAGATTGTTTAACATGCCATTTTGGTTCTGAAAAGAGTATTTTGCCTCCTTTTTTAAGCATCGATTCAAGGTCGGTAAAAAGTTGTTTCTTATCCTCCACTTCATGAACGACATTGAAAAGAAGGATAAAATCAAGTTGTCCTTTAAAATCTGCGGGATTATAGTTTTTATTTACCAGAAGAAGCTTAACTATATTATCAACATTAAATCTGACTGCTCTTTTTTCGAGCTTTTCGATCATTTTAGCCTGGATATCGACACAATAGACAATACCTTCAGGTCCTGTCATTCTGGCCAGGGGGATGCTGAAATAGCCCATGGCACAGCCATAGTCCATCACTTTCATTCCCTTTTTTACGTACGGTCGCAGAATCTTCTCAGGGTCATGCTGTAGTTTACGGACAGGCAGAAGGAAGGTATAGGCGACCCATACAGGGCATAAACGTTGCTTTTCCATAGTTAAAATATTAAGCAAGTCAAATTTACGTCATTTGTGTCATAATCATGGTGTTTTTTTGCTTTTAAAGTTTTCTTAACTTTAAAATGAATTAGTCCATATCTGCTGAAGAAACTTAATTTGCTAATAAAAGTTTGTTAGCATATTCAGTTATATGACGATTCATTAACTGCAAAGTGAAAAATAAATACTTTAACACATGGAATGTTATAGATCAGAAGAATTCTTAAATGTCCTCAGTAAATGCGGATGTGAAGATGAAGTCAGAGCAGATGTTCTGAAGTTCATAGAAAAAATATATCGGCCAGAAATTGTGGTCGGACTTGCTAATCATTACGTTGCGCTAGAAATACCTGATGAAAAGGATAACCGCATGGTAAAAAATACCCGTTATTTTAAGCTGGTTATAAGATACGAAAAGACTGATTCAGATGAATCCCCTGGTGCCGGTCCTGAATTCAGTTTCAGTTATCAGGCTGCGATAGAGTTGGCAAAAGAGGATTTTGAGAAACGAAAAGCATTGAATGACAGTGGCAGGATCAGGTATGTAAATCCTGTGGAGATGCGCGACGGGACTAGAGTGATTAATCTGGGCTGTACTGAGGCTGGCGAGAGCTGGCTTCAGGCTGGCAGACTGCAGGAGCTTGCTGATGCCGGCGACAAGGAAGCTGCTAGAAAGCTGTTCATTATGGAGAACTCTCTGATGTTTTATCTGGAAAATGAGGAGGAAAATTAACCCTCAGATTAACTGATTGAAATAAACTTAGCGTAGATTCAACCAGATCTCTTAATTACATATAGTTTACTATTTTTTCTCTTCTATTCAGCGTTCTCAGTCTCTCCTGGCTGATTCTCCAATATCCCCGCCCTGATTCATCAACAATATTTCATACCTAAGTTTGAAGAGATTAGTGGTTGAAGAGTTTAATTGTTGAATGGTTGAAAAGTTTAGAGGTTGAATGGTTGAAGGGTTTATAGGTTGAATGGTTGAAAGGATTTCAATTCAAAGATTCAAATATTCAATAATTCCGGAATCCAGGACCAGAAGACCATAAGACCAAAAGACCAGAAGACTGTATTATTGCCCTGACAAACGCAGTTTCGTCAGCGGGTTTTAACTTTTGCTTCAACAAGACTGCAAGACTGCACGACCAATAAACTACCTTACAAACTTTACTACCTCCTCCATCGGCTTCCTTGGGGTGGCACCTGAAGCGGCATCCGGACTGGCGTCAATATTACCTACACGTAGTATAATCACAGGCTTGAAACCTGAAGGCACCTGAAGCTTTTCTGTGTTGTTCCGTGCAGCAGAAACGGGACCACCGTAAAGACGCGCTCCGAGACCGAGAGAGGTCGCGGCTATAAACATGTTCTCGGCTGCAAGTCCGCAATCAAAATCAGGCGTGCCTCCCGACTCATTCTCTTTGCCCGAAATCACAATAAGCACATTGCCGTCTGTTATATTGGGCATTATCTCCTGCATAAGCTCCTTATTCAGTACCACAGAAAAATGCCATGGCTGATTGTTCCTGGCACTCGGAGCCTTCATGCCGCATTTGAGGATCAGATCTATCTGTTGTTCTGTGACAGGAGTGCTGGTGAAATTCCTCGGCGAATATGCTGAAAGAAGCTTTTCAACTACCGGATTGCCGTCAGACTGAGCTGATAAAAACTGACCTGAAAACATACAAATCGCAAAAACAAGGAATAATGATCTGACTTTCATAATTAAATGTTTTAAATTGAATGAATATTTCTGCCTTAAATATAGTTTAAAATCTTATAACTTTAATCGGGAAGAAAATTGACCTCCGGACTGAAAAATAAGCCTGAGATAAACAACACTCTGAAATGGATTTTTCAATTAACTCATTCTTATACAAACTTTTAATCGACCCGTTGCTTTCAGGTCTGCGGGAGGGTATAATTGAACTGGTGAGTCCGTGCAGTAATGTGATTGACGTGGCATGCGGTACCGGAGCACTTTCAATTAGAATATCATTAAAAGCGGAGCATGTTACAGGCATTGACAACTCTCCCGAGATGATAGCGGCGGCCAGGAGAAACGCATTGCGAAAAGGAATCAGAAATGCCGCCTTTCAATTGCTTGATGCATCTGACATGTCACAGTTCGGAGACAGAATGTTTGACATGGCTGTCACATCCATGGCGGTTCACCAGTTTAATCCCGAAACTGCTTTAACAATATTGTCAGAGATGAAGCGAATTGCTCCGATAATACTGATTGCCGATTACAACCATCACATGCCTTCAGGCTGGGGTTCCGCAACTGCATGGGGAATTGAACGCCTGGCAGGGGGAGAACATTACAGAAATTTCAGAAATTTTATGCTAAAGGGAGGCATACACTGGTTCGCCAGGGTGTCAGATCTCCATATTCGCAGAGAAGTTACCAGGGGAGGAGGAGTATTTGTAATTTCAGAATGCATCAAAAAATGACTTTCCTGTTCGTTGCTTAAAAATCATAAACAAATCCTCTATATTCGTCAAAATCCTGTCCTGTATTTCAAATTTTTTTCAGAAGATTTATTAAATTATCTGCCCGGTATTGATCTATATCAAATAAAATAACAGTGTTATGAAGAAGGTAATTTTTATTTTTCCGCTTCTTGTGCTGATCTTGACTGCTCAAAATGGAATTGCTCAAAAATCA
>JABUEV010000202.1 GCA_013314865.1 Bacteroidales bacterium
CCTGCATTCCGAGGGTATCCTGGTTAACGGCTATCATCTCCCGGTTCATGAGAATAGCTTTGGTTTCGGGGGTCATATTTGCCAGGTCGTTGCCTGCAATAAGGGGAGCTGCAAGCATACACCACAGAGAAAAATGGGTTTTGTACTCCTCGTTTGTCATTCCGCCGTTGCCTACCTCAAGCATGTCGGGATCGTTCCATCCACCCGGACCGGCGTAACGGGCAAGATCCTTCTGCTTGTCAAAAATTCCTATCATGCTGTTCCAGCTGTCGCTTATGTCACCTGTGGTTCTCCACATATGCCCAACCTCAGCACCCCATTCCCATGGATTATTGCTTCCCCATTCACAGATGCTGAAAACTATTGGCCGGCCGGCTTTATAAAGAGCGTCACGCATAAGAGTGTATGATGCTCTTGCATTCTGAGTGCTGCTTCCGCACCAGTCATATTTCAGGAAATCCACTCCCCACCTGGCGTATGTGCGGGCATCCTGAAACTCATAGCCTCTTCCACCCGGCCTCCTTTGGCAGGTTACCGTCCCTGCCGAAGAATAAATGCCGAATTTCAGGCCTTTTGAGTGTATATAATCGGCAAGAAATTTCATCCCGTGCGGAAAACGCTCAGGATCAACGACTATTTCACCATTCTCGTCACGGGAAACCTGCCAGCAGTCGTCGATTACTATGTATTCATAACCGGCATCCTTCATGCCGCTGCTTACCATAGCATCAGCCATTTTCATTATCAGCTCTTCGCTGACATCACAGTGGTACTTGTTCCAGCTGTTCCATCCCATCGGTGGAGTCTTTGCCAGTCCGGCATATTTCTGCGCCATTAATAAAGTGCCACAAAAAACAAGGATAAGTGAAAAAATAAGTTTTTTCATTGTAAAATGATTTTGAACCAGGTTTAAGTATAAATATAAGACAGTGTGAGTATAATAATTATTCCACAAGAAAGAAAATTATTATTTATGTTCCTGAGCATTTGTCATGACATTCTAACGCTCATTATTTTATTGATGCCAGCGGCATCAGATCCATACCTCAATGGTAGCATCCATGGCGGCATGCCCCGGGAACTGACTGATAATCCTTTTTCTGTTTTTGCGACGATTCAGCTATGCTGTTTTCTCTGAATGATTATTTTTGCTTTCATATTACTCCAGCACCGATGCCAGTAGAGAACCGCCTCCTTCAGAAACGCGTCAATCTTTTTGACGGTATTTCACTCGTAGCCGGAGCCATGATAGGTTCCGGAATTTTTATAGTAAGTGCTGATATAGCCCGTAACGTCGGATCACCCGGCTGGCTGATGGTTGTCTGGCTTATAACCGGAATTATAACTGTTATAGGTGCAATAAGTTATGGTGAACTCGCTTCGATGATGCCGGATGTGGGAGGACAATATGTTTATCTCCGTGAAGCATATCACCCCCTTATCGGGTTTCTTTTCGGATGGACCACATTCCTGGTTATTCAGTGCGGCTCAATTGCTGCTGTTGCTGTTGCATTTGCAAAATTTACAGGTGTTTTATTCCCATGGATTTCAGAACAGAATGTCATCCTGAGGATAATGAACATTAATATCACAACCACCCAGCTTCTTGCCATCGCAATGATAATCTTCCTTACCTGGCTCAATACCAGGGGAATAGTTACAGGAAAGACTGTTCAGAACCTGTTTTCCTCAACCAAGGTAATGGCACTGTTGGGATTCATTTTAATCGGTTTTCTGGCTGTCGATAAGGCAGGTGCATTCAATATCAACAAGGCTGTTTTCTGGGAGGCAAGCCAGGTTGGTCCGGACAATCAGGTTATCCCTCTGAGCGGCTTTGCTCTTGTCGCTGCAATAGGTACAGCTCTTGTGGGAGCGCTGTTCTCGTCAGATGCATGGTACAATGTAACTTATATTTCAGGGGAAGTAATAAATCCCAAAAGAACCGTTCCACTTAGCCTTGTATTCGGAACAGTTATTGTATCGGTAATCTATCTTCTGACCAATTTCATTTATATAAAAGTTCTTCCACTTTCAGGTTCACCCGACGGGACTGACGTCATTAGCAGAGGTATTCAGTTTGCAACCGATGACAGGGTTGCAACTTCCGCAATGAGTGTGGTGTTTGGAGACTATGCAGCCGTAATAATGGCAATATTTATTATGGTAAGCACTTTCGGATGCAATCACGGGCTGATTCTTGCCGGACCTAGAGTCTATTATGCAATGGCAAGGGACGGACTCTTCTTCAGGAAAGTAGGAAGCCTGAACAAAAAAGGCGTCCCGGGCTTTGCAATTGCCGTCCAGGGTGTCTGGTCTGTTCTCCTTTGCCTGTCTGGAACATACAGCAACCTTCTCGATTATGTGATCTTTGCAGTACTTCTCTTCTTTGCAATTACAATTCTGGCAATATTTGTGCTAAGAGTTAAAAGACCTGACATACCAAGACCATACAAGGCGTTTGGTTACCCCGTAATACCTGCTTTGTACATAGTTCTGACACTGGCTATCATGATAATACTTCTGATTTACAAGCCGAACTATACCTTCCCCGGCCTGGTAATTGTACTTCTTGGAATACCGGTGTTTTACCTATGGAGAAAGTTTTCAGGCGGTAAAAATTACTATGAGGATGAGTAAGTTTACACCATGAGATTAAAAAAATTTAGTTTCTGATGCTTCCGGACAGTTTTGCAGAAAGACTAAAAACGCAGAAATACCTTGATTCTGAAGAACTTCTAAGAGCTTTAGAGGAACCTTCCGTGCCAAGCATCCGGATTAACAGTGCAAAATGGAACAAGAATCCTGTTTCGGGTGAACCAGTACCATGGTGCAGTACAGGGTACTATCTTGAAAGACGTCCTTCATATAAAGCTGACCCTTTGTTTCATGCCGGGTGCTATTATCCCCAGGAAGCATCCAGCATGTTTCTTGAGGAGGTTTACAGGCAGGTAAAACCTGTTTCAGGCAAAATAAGAATTCTTGACCTTTGTGGGGCACCCGGAGGCAAAAGTACTCACCTTTCATATCTTCTTGGCTCAGACGGCTGGCTTACAGCCAACGACG
Source organism: Bacteroidales bacterium (assembly GCA_013314865.1). Classification (GTDB taxonomy): domain Bacteria; phylum Bacteroidota; class Bacteroidia; order Bacteroidales; family VadinHA17; genus LD21. The sequence continues at coordinate 3,064 of JABUEV010000202.1, forward strand.
CTATAAGACAACGGGCTGGCATTCTTTCAGAGAATATTACAAAATGGGGCTCCCAGAATACTGTGGTTACATGGAACGACCCGTCTGACTTTGGAAATCTTAGAAACTTTTTCGATATAATCCTGGTTGATGCTCCCTGCTCGGGAGAAGGCATGTTCAGGGATGCTGAAGCTGTAAGGCAATGGTCGGAGGCGCATGCAGAACACTGCACTGCACGACAGAAAAGGATCCTGATGGATGTGTGGCCTGCCCTCAGGAAAGACGGTGTGCTTATCTACAGTACCTGTACATTCAATCCTTCTGAGAATGAATATAATATAAAATGGTTTTCGGAAAATGCGAAGGCAGTATCCATAAGACTGGACATCTCTCATTTTGACTCAATAACGGAAATACTGCATCAGAATACCTATGGGTATGCTTTTTATCCCGGCAAAATAAAGGGCGAAGGGCTTTTTATATCAGTTCTCAGAAAGGAAGAAGATGACAAAGCATCCGATTCCGTGTATAAGAAGATGAAATTGAGCAGACCCGGAAAAGAAGATCTGAGTAAGGTAGGGGAATGGACAACCTGTGAAACAGGTTCAGTTGTAAGGTTTGGAAATGAACTGATTGTAACTGCACCTGATGCTGGTGAGTATTCACTCCTGTCACGACATCTCAGAATAATCAAGCCGGGGACGAAGGTTTGCACCGTAAAGGGAACCTCATTTATTCCTTCTCCCGAGCTGGCTCTTTCAACCTGTTTGCGAAAAGATTCATTTCCGGCAGTTGACCTGGACTATGAGGGCGCTGTTTCTTATCTTAGACGGGAATCTATAGCAATACGGGCTTCAGCTCCGGGATGGAATATAATCAGATATAACGGGGTGAATCTTGGTTTTATTAACAGGACAGGGAACAGGATCAATAATTATTTCCCTGTCGACTGGCGTATTAAAAACCCTGTTACAGAAGCAGAAAAAAATGAAATTATTGCCTGGGAGGCATAATTGAAGGTAAAGATTTAAAAGGAACAAATTATTGTAATGGCTGATAAATCACGTGAATTCCAGGTTTTTGTGAAACCCGCAGGGGCAGTTTGCAACCTCAGGTGCACATATTGTTATTACCTGGAAAAGTGTAAGTTATATCCAGGATCAAGTGCGACCATGATGAGTGAGGATGTTCTGGAGAGTTATATAAGACAGCATATTGAAGCTTCAACTGAAAAAACAATATTTTTTTCATGGCACGGAGGAGAGCCTCTGATGGCAGGTATGGAATTTTACAGAAAAGCTGTTGAGATACAAAAGAGGCTAAAGTCCGAGGGGAAGGAAATCTTTAATGGAATTCAGACAAATGGCACCCTCATTAATGAGGTGTGGTGCAGGTTTTTTTTAGATGAAAATTTTGTTGTTGGCATAAGCATTGACGGACCTGGAGATTTGCATAACAGGTTAAGAAAGAACGCAGACAGGAAAGGGTCTCTAAGTCAGGTGTTAAAAGGTTACGAGTTATTAACCAGGTTTGGAATTAATACAGAAATTCTCTGTGTCGTAAGTTCGGTCAACGTTAAGTTTCCACTTGTCGTTTATGATTTTTTCCGGCAGTTGGGATGCAGGTTTATCACTTTTCTGCCACTGGTGGTACGGGATCAAAACTCGCCGGGCGAAGTCAGTCCGGAGACAGTTAATCCGGATGATTTTGGAACTTTTCTTATTAATGTATTTGATGAGTGGCTCGAAAAGGACATAGGCAGGATTAAAGTGCAGATTTTCGAGGAGGCACTCCGGTCAGCTTTCAATCAGGGACACACCCTTTGCATTTTCAAAAAAGAGTGCGGTGGAGTGCCAGTGGTTGAGCATAACGGAGACTTTTATGCCTGCGATCATTTTGTTGACAGGGAGCACCATTTCGGCAACATCCTGGAGGAATCATTGTCATCACTTCTCGACAGCGAAAGACAGGCATCATTCGGAAGGGCTAAATATCTCACACTTCCGGTTTACTGCCGGAAGTGTGAAGTGCTTGATATGTGCAACGGGGAGTGTCCGAAAAACCGTTTTATGCCGACACCTGACGGTGAACCCGGACTAAACTATTTATGCTCCGGTTATAAAAAGTTTTTCAAACACTGCATCCCTTTCATCAATATTCTGAAGGAGGTCTGGAAGAACCACCAATTCCTGACCCCCCAGGGCTTTAATACTTGAACAACTCTATTTAAGCTTCTCTTTAAAGAAACCGATGGTTCTTTCCCA
>JABUEV010000203.1 GCA_013314865.1 Bacteroidales bacterium
TCTCAGGTAATTCACTGCCTCCTTCACTGACATCTTCCGGAAGCAGTATACTGATCAGGTTCACAACTGACCACAGCGTAGTGGCTGCAGGTTGGAGTGCTAACTATGTAACTAACTCCGGCGGAGGATCAAAGGGTGAAAATGTTGAGGTTTCAAAATCAAGAATTGAAGTACCAGGAATTTCAGACTTGATTGTATATCCTAATCCGACTTCCGGATTACTGACGGTTGAGTCTCCTGATAAGGATGAAAAAGTTTATACAATCAACCTCATCAATTCATCAGGTCAGGTTGTATTGAATAAGACTTATACCGTAATTGGAGGAAAATTTGAGATTGATTTGTCTGGTGTTAGTGACGGATTTTACCTGTTACAAATCAGGACTAATCTGACAATACAATTCATAAGAATTGTTAAAAACTGATGCCTTAATTTGACAGAAACACCCCGGTGGTATGAAACCACCGGGGTGTTTTTTTAATAATTCCTTTAAAGTCTAAATTAAAATATTAATATTTCAGGCATATCCCCACTTTCTCATCATTGCAAAATTGTCTCTCATGCAGTCCATCGGCTGTCTTCCCTGGTATGATTCCTGCTCAATGATGTAAACCTCCGTGCCGCCCACTTTAGTCAGGACATCCAGTACCTCTTTTACTTTGACTATGCCCTCTCCTACAACACAGCTTTCATATTTATCCCCGCCGCTTTTTGAAACGACCTCATCCTTGACATGTACGTTTTCGAACCGTCCCGGATACTGTTTCACTACATCCATTGCAATGGCACCTCCGTTATAGAGATTGCCCATGTCAAGCTGAATGACCACCAGGTTCGGATCAATGCTTTTCATCATAATATCAAATAATTTCTCGTTGTTCAGCTTTTCACTGAATTCGAAATCATGATTATGATATCCAAACTTCATTCCCTGCTTCTGACATAGTTCTCCACATTTGTTAAATACGTCCATGTAACGTTTGAAGTCATCATATGTACTGCGCATGCTCTGATCCATAGAAGGACTTACCACGTATTTCTGTCCCAGAACGGCAGCATCTTCAACAGTGTATTTCCAGCTGTCTGAGAAATCTTTCTTTGCTTCGTCCCAGTGCTGTCTTCCCATTACCGTATGCCCGCTTATCATTTTCAGGCCGAGGTCATCGAGCACTTTTCTGAACTCCTTTGGAGAGTATCCGTAAAACTTTCTGTTTACATAATTGGCATGTTCAACATATTCCCATCCCATTCTTCTGAGGGCAAACAGAGACCCTAGCGGATCCTTGCTCATCTCCTGCCTTATAGAATAAAGCTGAAGGCCAACGATGCCTTTTTTCTTCTGCATTGCAAGCACCTGGCGCGGCAGGACAGCTGCTCCTACGACAGCCATTGCACCTGCCTTGATAAACATTCTTCTTGAGGTTTTCATCAGATTAGTTTTTATGTATGAATTTCCGGATAAATTAATTCCATAAAGTTATAAAACTATAATAACGAAATCAAAACCGATTCCCCTGTTAATTTTCCGAGATGAAAATAATCAAAATTGAGGTTATCCAATATATGGAAATGGAAAAGAAATATGTCGTGATTAAAGATATTTTTTGACCTTTTTCCAGTAGAGTTCAGTTCTGGGCCCCGATCCGTTCCAGTCTTTGGCTATCTTTTCAAACCTGTAAGGACCAATTCTTGACGCAAAATATAGGAAAATCTGCTCTGACACTTCACGGTCGAAAACATCTTTCAGCTTGTATTTTTTGCCTGTAAGTCTGTTGTATTCATCAATTCTCACCTGCCTTATCTGAAAGATTCCAGCAGCTTCCTCTGTTTCGTTATAGGCATAATAATTACCCATCGTTTCGGCCATTCCTATAGCATACATGAGACTGGTGAAAGGCCTCACAGGAGATGGTTCGGCAATAATATGGATTCTATTGACCGGAGCCACTACCTTCAAAGTAAAGGTTACAAAAAGAATTGTGACTAAAAACCGTTTTAAATGTCTGAACATTATTACATTACAAGAAAAAATGTCTCGTGTCAGCCTGATGTTTGCCATTTGAAGAGTAACTATACTATTGCGTACAAGGTTCAAAGGCACATTAATTAATGACGCGCAAGGCCAGTAGTTTCCAACTATGAAAAACCTTCCTTTTGCTCCGGTAAACTCATTTCATAATCTACTCTAAAAGTTACTAAATTAATCCCAAAGATTGAAGCATATTTAAATGAAGATATTAACAAAAAAACGGCTGAACATCTATCTTTAGCTCCGATCATCAATGACCGTCATTAATAATACTTTAATAATTAACCTATTGTGATACTTGACTTGGGTGTTGATATGTCTGTTGAAGTCTTATGAATAAATGGTCAACTTAATATGTTAATTTTTACGAGATAAAGAATTGATTTTCTAAATTGCGACCCATAAATTAAACTTATGCCAAAAAGGGAAGATATAAACAAGGTCCTTATTATAGGCTCAGGGCCTATTATTATCGGACAAGCCTGCGAATTTGATTATTCAGGGACCCAGGCATGCAAGGCATTGCGTTCACTGGGTTACAAAATTATTCTTGTTAATTCTAATCCGGCAACCATCATGACTGATCCGGAAATAGCTGATGTAACCTATATAGAGCCGCTTAACGAATACGCTCTCACTGAAATCATCAAGAAAGAGCGGCCTGACGCTCTACTTCCTAACCTTGGCGGGCAGACAGGTCTTAATCTTTCATCCATTCTTGCCCAAAAAGGCATTCTGGAAAAATACAATGTTAAGGTAATCGGTGTTAATGTTGATGCAATTGAAAGAGGTGAAGACCGGACCGCTTTCAAGGAGACCATGAACCGCCTTGGCATAGATATGCCAAGAAGTAAGGCTGTCAACACTATTGAGGATGCAGAACTGGTGGCTGCTGAATTAGGTTATCCTGTTGTCGTAAGGCCAGCCTATACACTTGGAGGGACAGGCGGAGGGCTTGTCTATAATGTGGAGGAACTCCGCACTGTTGCAGGAAGAGGGCTTTCAGCAAGCATGGTCGGACAGGTGCTCATTGAGGAGTCGGTACTTGGATGGGAAGAACTGGAACTGGAAGTGGTCCGTGATGCCAAGAACCAGATGATAACCGTCTGCTTCATTGAAAACGTCGATGCAATGGGAGTACATACCGGAGACTCATTCTGTACTGCTCCTATGCTGACAATCTCTCCGGAATTGCAAAAGAAGCTTCAGAAGTATTCCTATGACATTGTGGAGGCCATTGAGGTTATCGGAGGAACAAATATCCAGTTTGCTCACGATCCTAAGACAGACAGGGTTGTGGTTATAGAAATTAATCCAAGGACCTCAAGATCTTCAGCACTGGCATCCAAGGCTACGGGGTTCCCGATTGCTTATGTCTCTGCACTTCTTGCCGGAGGACTTACCCTTGATGAGATACCCTACTGGAGGGAAGGCACACTGGATAAATACACTCCTTCCGGTGACTATGTGGTTGTAAAATTTGCAAGATGGGCCTTCGAAAAATTTGAAGGACTTGAGGACAGGCTGGGAACTCAGATGCACGCTGTGGGGGAAGTGATGAGCATTGGCAAGACCTATAAGGAAGCATTTCAGAAAGCAATCCGTTCTCTTGAAATCGGAAGATATGGCCTCGGGTTCGCCAAAGACTTTAATTCAAAGTCGCTGGAAGAACTGATGACAATGCTTAACCATCCGTCAAGTGAACGACAGTTTATTATGTACGAAGCACTTCGCAAAGGTGCAAAAATTGAGGATCTCTACCATAAAACACACATAAAACCCTGGTTTATCTCGCAAATGAAAGAACTGGTGGATGAAGAGGAAAGGATCCTTACATTCAGAGGCAGACACCTTCCTGACGAAATGCTTATTCAGGCAAAAAAAGACGGATTCGCCGACAGGTATCTTTCAAAACTTCTGGGTGTTACTGAAAAAGAGATCAGGGAAAGAAGAATTTCCATCGGAATCACTGAAGCATGGGATGCAATCCCGGTAAGCGGCGTTGAAAATGCTTCCTATTATTATTCAACTTATAATGCCCCTGACAGGGTAAAGGTGAGCGACAGGAAGAAGATAATGGTGCTTGGAGGCGGGCCAAACAGGATTGGGCAGGGTATTGAATTCGATTATTGCTGTGTTCATGCAGCTTTTGCAATTAGAGATGCAGGGTATGAATCAATTATGGTAAATTGCAACCCGGAAACAGTATCCACCGATTACGATACTTCTGACAAACTATACTTTGAGCCCCTTACGGCAGAAGATGTATTAAGCATTTATTTCAAGGAAAAACCTGAGGGAGTAATAGTTCAGTTCGGAGGTCAGACTCCTCTTAACCTTGCCAACGAACTGGCTGAAGCAGGAGTTAAGATTCTTGGTACATCTCCTGAAACTATTGACCTGGCTGAAGACCGCGACCGGTTCCGCCATGTAATAAGTAAACTGGGAATTCCTCAGCCTGAATCCGGAATGGCAAGCAACCTGGAAGAAGCACTGAAGATAGCAGAAAGAATAGGATATCCCCTTATGGTACGTCCATCTTATGTTCTTGGGGGAAGGGCGATGAAAATAATACTTGACAGGGAAATGCTTGAACAGTATGTGGCTGAAGCTAAAGGGGTGTCGCCCGACAGACCTCTGCTGATAGATCTTTTCCTTGAAGATGCCATTGAAACTGAAGCTGATGCTTTATCAGATGGAACAGATGCCTTTGTACCGGCAATCATGCAGCATATTGAATATGCAGGAATTCATTCCGGCGATTCAGCATGCGTCATTCCTCCTGTTATAATCCCGAAAGAGCATAAAAAAACCATTTACGACTATACCCGCAGGATAGCCATGGAGCTTAAGGTTGTAGGGCTTATGAACATCCAGTATGCAATTTACAATGACACAGTTTACATTCTTGAAGCAAACCCGAGAGCTTCGCGGACTGTGCCACTCGTATCCAAAGTATGCAACATCCGGATGGCAAGAATAGCGACCCAGATACTTCTGGGTCAAAAACTGGCTGACTTCAGACTGAAAAAACAGAACATAAAACATTACGGGGTTAAGGAAGCTGTATTCCCTTTCAACATGTTTCCTTCAATTGATCCCCTGCTTGGACCTGAGATGAGGTCTACAGGTGAGGTGCTCGGACTTGCTGACACTTACGGCATGGCATTTTTCAAGTCTCAGGAAGCAACACAATCGCCTCTTCCTGTGCATGGCACTGTGCTCATAACAATAGCCGACCGCGAT
>JABUEV010000204.1 GCA_013314865.1 Bacteroidales bacterium
GACTGCCCCGGTTTGACTTTGCCTATATATTTTTCGGGAAGCTGTACATCCATAAACATGGTCTTATAATTCATGATTTTTGCAATGGTTGATCCTGTTTCAATCTGGGTCCCCCTGGTATAATAGGGGAGGTCAACTATCACACCGCTAATCGGAGCAACAATTCTTGTCTTTTCAAGCTGAAGCCGGGAATTCTCGAGGGTATTTTTTGCGTTCTCATAATTAATGCTTGCAGTCTTCAGCTCCTTCAGCGTCACGCCTCCTTTCTCATACAATGACTCCTGTTTGCGCAGTTCGCTTTCAGCCAGTTCAAGATTCAGTTTATTGGTTTCATATTTCACCGAAATCACGTATTCCTGATCTTCAAGCCTGGCAATCAGTTCACCTGCATTTATCCTGTCGCCCAACTGCCACGGTCTTCCTGTGCGGGGATTCTTTTCCAGATAATACTCAGCACTGATTTTTGATTTCAGCACAACTTCCCCTTCCGGATATACAGTTCCGGTAATATTTACATATTCCTCAATCGGCTTCAGTCTGATTTCTTCTACCGTAACAGGCACTTCCACATCGGCTGTTAGGTTCTGGTCGCGGTTCCGGCAGGCTATAACAGTCAGCAAAGCAGGAATAATAATTAAAAGAGCTTTTTTCATATTTACAGGATATTATTTTTTTGACAGATAATTGATATTCTTCACCGGAGTCACCGGTTCATTCTTTTCAAAGTCATAAAGAGTCTGAATTTTAAGGTTCAGAAGTTCAAGTTTATATGATATGAGAGCATTGGTGTAGGCAAGCTGTTTTTCTGACAGCTGATTCTGGTATATGTTAAGATCCATACCTGTAAGGTCTCCGTTTTTGTATCTTTCAAGGTTGAGGTCATAGGTCATCTGGGCATTGGTCACTGACTGTCTGGCAATTCCAATCTGGTTGCGCAGATTGGAAAGGTTCCTGTATACCTGCCTGATGCTGAGAATTATATTATTCTGTTCTTCCTCCAGATTGATTCTGGATGTTTCAATCGATGCTTCTGTGGCTTTTATCCTCGACTTTTTTTCACCCCAGTCCCACAAAGGAATTGTCAGTGACAGTGATACACTTTCGTTATCGGTAGGATTGGAATAGACATCGTTTAGTTTTTCATTATCACCGAATAATCCGACCGACAGGCCCAGGCTTCCCTTGAATTCATTCAAAGCCTTTGTCCTTATCAGGTCGAACTGTGAGCTCTCTATTTCAATTGCCCTTTGTCTTAGTTCCATCCTGTTCTCAAGTCCCCTGTCAATGGCAAATGCAATATCGACATTCACCGTATCAACATCAATATTAGGGAGTACAATAATTTCGTCATAAAGACTCATTCCGATAAGGATTTTAAATTCATCCATTGCGTTCTCGAGTGACACCTGTTTGTTTTCGAAATCAGATCTTGTGGTGGAGAGGTTCAGTTCTGCCTGGAACATCTCTTCGCGGGCTGAAATGCCTGCCTCAACTTTGTTTTTTATTATGTCGTAGCTCTTCTGCATATTAAGGTATGCCTGCCGGGCTATTTCAAGGCTTTGCTGCTGCTGGTAAACATAGTAGAATGCCTGTGCCACCTGCTTCTCAAGTGCAAGAAGCTGTATTGCATAATTCAGCTGGGCATTTTCGAGAGCCAGTTCCAGTTCCCTTAACTGAAGCTTTGTTCTGTTATATGTAAACAGAGGCTGGTCGATATTAAGAGAAAGGTTGTTGCTGAATCCTTTAGTGGTCAGATCGGTGAACTCACTGTATGAGTCTTTGTATCCGAACCGGTTTATCAGGGACACCCTCGCATCTGTAAGCACAATTGGCTGAGAGATGGTAAAAAGCCCGAAGCTTTCGGTTGTTTTTGTCGAATTCCATTTTGATATGAGGTCGTTAAATGACCTGTTCTGGCTGTAGCCGATAGGGTTTATGGTAAGAGAAAAACTTGATTTGAGAGAAGCGTTCTGTGCATTCAGGTTCTCCTGGTTTCTTATAAGATTCAGTCTTGTCCTCTGCATTGTCGGACTGTTATCTTCTGCTATCCTGAGGGCTCCCTCCAGGGTAAGTCCTTGCTGGGCGTGGAGACAGACCATATTGATGCTTACAATGATTAGAGCCAGGAGTCTTGTCACCGGCTTCCTGTGAAACCTCTCATGAAGTGTTTTAGGGTACATATTGTTATTTTTTTAACAGAAACCTGATTTTTTTCAATTGCTTAAACTTTTTCAAAATCTGATCATATTCAGAACTGCGGCACCCATTTTATTGCATCTCCGATCACAACTTTACCGGTCGATTTGTTAGTAAGTTCCACCCTTGCGGTATCGGATGAAATATAATATCTCCCAAGGTTGTTCCAGCCGGGTTCCGAATTCTCATATTCAATAGTAATTTCCTCGACTCCTTCGTCGTGGTAGATCCTGTAATGCATATCCTGATATATGCTTGCACCCTCGGGCTCCGGCGGGGGCATTCCCGGGCCGGCATCCCCGCCCTGGTTAACAAGCAGTCTGTCGCCCGATTTGCCTATATAGGTATAGACATTGTAGTACCCGGGTTTTTTAACCGGGGTTTCCCACACTACAGACCGTTCACCTGCTCCGGCCTTCGTATACACTGATGAACGGATATATCTGCCATAGTAGAATGACCGGGCCACCGGCTGCCAGTGATCGGGGATGCCGTACATCCGGATCTCTTCGTAGGGAAGGCGGTTGGACTGGTTTATTCCCAGCCAGCGTTTAAGAGGACTCTCATTGCCGACGGCTTGCCTGATTCTGAATCCCGGATCCTCATTATCGACAATTATTTCTGACGGCTCAGTGAAGGCAGGCAATGAAGCAAGCTTTTCTTCTCCTGTAAATTCCTTTACAATCCCCCTGGCTTTTGTTATTTCTTCGACAGGAATTCTTATTTCTCCGGGAATATTTCCGGAGACCAAAGTATTGACAATCATTTCTACCGGCTGGTCATTAAGCACGATTCCTGTCTTCTTCGATTCACCGGGTCCGAGCAGGATAATTCTTGAGATTCCGGTATTTTCAAGACCGCTTCCCTGTGATGTTATCATTACTGATCTTCCTCCCCCCGGCAGTTGTGTCATTACGCTTGTCATTCCTGATCCCCCCGAACCTTCCCTGCCTGTCCTGAATGTAACATTAAGCAATCCTGTCACCTGTTCCGGATTTGAAGCAATGAAAGTTACCTGAAATTTAGTCATATTGCCGGAAATTATTTCACTAACCCTGAGGTCAGAAATAATGAATCCCGGCTGTTTTTTGCCATTAAACCATTCATCAAGGTGCGGATAAAACTCCATGCCGAATTTTTGTTTATAGTCGGCATTTAGTTTGAGTATGTCGATGCTTTTGAACTTATTGATATCAAGATAATTTCTGAACCATTGGTTAAATTCATCGATGCCTGCATAAGCTTTGAAAAGTGTAAACAGATAATCTCCTTTTAGAGTGAGGACAGTCCGCAGGGTATCACCTGCCGGATTTTTTGAAATGATTTCACCAAGACTGTATTTTTTCAGCACCAGGTTTGCCTTGTCGTTTTCACTTAGTTCTCCGAAAGGATTATTGTTGGCTAAAAAGTCATCCGGATTTTCAACCTTCTGGAGGTACGATTCAAATACTGTGTTAATTACAGGATACTCGGATGAATAGAAGTTATTTCGAAAGAAATAGAAGCTTGGGCCGAGTCTGTATCTGACAGGCTCATTCCATACGGCGCCGTTTACATATCTGAAGTCTGTTCCGCTGATAAAGGTGTTTCTTATGAAATTGTTAAAGAGCCTTACCATTAATTCCTTATCTGTTATTACCTGGTTGTTGCGGGCCATTCTCCTTTTCTGTCGCTGGAACTGTTTCTTAAAACCGGCGTTTCTGAGAGTTGACAGTTTTTCGGGTAGCAAAACAAGCGATGGCTGAACTTCCGCCCTTGTCTGTGTATTTAGCCTAGGATATGAATAATACTGAACCGGCACCTCCAGAAGAGTGAGAGTGCTGAAAGGATATCTTACAGAAAAACTGGTTTCCATGTCCCTCATAAGCCCTGACACCAGCAACCCGAGAGTATCTTTCAGCTCAGACAGGTCTTTTTTGTAATAGTCATTCCCCGGGAAATGATAACTTAAATACTTCACTGAATCAACAATAATGCTGTCAGCCACGTAATTACCGATGGCAAGTGTCAGACCGGCAAGAGGCTGATCCGGATTGAATATAAAACTGCCGCCTGATTTTTTCACATTGCCCTGGGATACTGCAGTCAGGCCATTATGAGTTTTGACTTTCAGCGTATATCTGGTGAAGTCATTTTTTATTCTCACAGGGTTTGAAGGGTAATAATTAAGTGCGGCTACGGGGTACCAGTGAGCTTCAGGAGTAAGAAGAACATACTCGTCTGTCAGGAATGCCTGTCTTTTGCTGATATTAAGCATTTCTATCCTGTAGGGATTATCCTTCGGAGTGCCGTTATAGCCCGGGAAGCAGAAGGATTCATTAACTTTTCCATGGTATCTTATTACCAGACTGTCTGTTTCATCAGGATTCAGTCTCCTTGCGGGATCAATTTCTATTATATGATTGACTCTTCTGAAATTCAGTTTGCCGGAGCCGGATTCCACTGCATCGACAATCAGTGAAGGATTTAACGAAAAAAAGTACTTATCTGCAGGAGTTTTATTATCGTTAAGTATTTTCAGCCCGGCTGTAACTTTAACAGAAGCCCCTTCATGAAGAAGGTCGATTGAAGCATCGGTGATTCTCGTGAAATCACGGTTTTCAAATTCCTTGCTGACAGCGATAGCTGTTTTTCTGGCATTTTTTTCATGGAGGTGATTTTTCACTGTATTCCATCCGCATACTGTTGAGCCGGTCAGGAAGGAGATCATTAATATGACAGCAAGATATTTTTGAAAAACAGACTGAGGCAGTCTCCTGAAAAGCAGGACAGTGCCCATCACTGAAGCCATGCCGAGAAAAAGATATGTAAGCCGCTGATTTATAATTTGTCCTTGATTGGCAAATCCTATCATGTCAGATTTAAAAACCGGCAGTCCGAAAGCCATGTAGTCAAAAATGTAGCCTGCCCGGTAATAGAGCCAGAACATGTTCAATGCGGCATAGCCCAGCAGAATCATGAAAGTCACAGCCTGGTTTCTGATAACCGACATAAGGATGAAGGAGAAGCCCAGACTGAATATTATTGTCGGAACACAGATTATAAGAAGGAAATAAAGGTATGACAGGATGTCA
>JABUEV010000205.1 GCA_013314865.1 Bacteroidales bacterium
AGTATTTTATAAATAAGATCCTGTTTTTTAAGCGATTCTGCCTTTCTGATTTTAAGTTCCTTCGCTATTTCCCTCAGATCGGGGAGCAACATCTTACTTAACTCAAGAATATCGTACATAATTAAGATTAATAGAATATAAATAAATGATTTAATATGGAAGCCCGGATAAAGAAATATCGATATACCGGAAGGAATATGCTACAGCAGTTTTACATATTCTTTAACCGGTGCAATATTAATTAAAATTAAATATAATCAATGAAAAAAACAAAAATACTTAAAGGAGTATTATCAAATTATCAGTTTGATAGCTATCTTGAAAAAAAAGTAAGGTGCAAGTTAGTCAATATTTTCGATAATACAAAAAAAATAAGCTTCAGGAGTTCAACGATAGCATTTTTTTATTACAATTGTATTCTTAGCCCGGAACTTTTAAGACCAACTGAAAAAAACCTGTTAATGCGTCAGCTAAAGATTACAAAGCAGGTTACTAACCGTGACACCCCTTCTCTGGACAAGTATCTACAGGAGATAGGAAAAGTTGATCTTATAACCCCCGAAGAAGAGGTAGTACTTGCAAGAAAAATAAGGGCCGGCGATTCTGATGCACTGGCAAAGCTTGTAAAAGCAAATCTTCGTTTTGTGGTTTCGGTTGCCAAGCAGTATCAAAACCAGGGAATGGGTCTTCCTGACCTGATTAATGAAGGAAACCTGGGATTGATGAAAGCTGCCCAGCGTTTTGATGAGACCAGGGGCTTCAAGTTTATCTCGTATGCTGTATGGTGGATCAGACAGGCAATACTTCAGGCTCTTGCAGAACAGGCGAGGATAGTGAGACTTCCGGTTAACAAAATCGGCTCAATAAACCGCATCAACAAGGCTTTTGCACGGCTCGAACAGGAATTTGAAAGGGAACCGTCGGCACAGGAGATTGCAGACCTTCTTGAAATGTTTCCGGAAGACGTTAAGGATGCCATTAAAACCAACGGTAGGACAATCAGCATGGATGCTCCGATAAGTTCTGAGGAGGAAAATACCATGTACGATGTAATGCAAAACCCCGATACCCCAAGTCCCGACAAAAATCTTATAAATGAATCACTGGCATGGGAGATTGAACGCGCACTGAGTACCCTCTCTCCTCGTGAAGCGAAAGTTCTTAAACTCTATTTCGGTCTTGGAATGAAACACCCTTTCACCCTTGAAGAGATAGGAGAGGAGCTCAAGCTTACAAGGGAAAGAGTTAGGCAAATAAAGGAGAAAGCTATTAAAAGAATACAGTTTACCACACGGTGCAAAATTCTGAAATCATACCTGGGATAAGAATTTGTCTGTATATTTATTTCCCAAAAATAAAATCATGAAACATCTCGTCTCAGTATCAGTTCTGACAGCTGATTTCTGCAATCTTTCATCTGAGATTCAAATGATTAACAAAAGTCTCAGCGACTGGATCCACCTCGACGTGATGGATGGTGTTTTTGTGCCGAACATTTCCTTTGGATTTCCGGTAATCGAACATGTGAAAAAAGAAGCTGTCAGACCTCTTGATGTGCATCTCATGATAGTTGATCCCGACAGGTACCTGGGAAGATTCAGGAACTCGGGTGCAGATATTCTGACAGTTCAGTATGAAGCCTGTGTACACCTCCAGAGAACAGTCAGCGAAATAAGAAATCTCGGGATGAAAGCCGGCGTTGCACTTAACCCTCATTCTCCGGTCTCTCTACTTAAGAATATACTGCCTTATGTCGACATGGTTCTTATCATGACGGTAAACCCGGGTTTCGGCGGACAAACATTTATCAGTGAAAGCTACAATAAGATAAGAGAACTCAGGAGGATGATTGATGAAAATGGATACAATGTTCTGATTCAGGTTGATGGAGGGGTGGATACCTCAAATGCCCGATCTCTTGTTGAAGCAGGGGTGGACGTTCTCGTTGCAGGTAATGCAGTCTTCAGCTCTGATAATCCGACAGAAACAATCAGAAGGCTTAAGGAATTGGAATGAATGTATGGTTTCAGGGTTTCAGGGTTTCAGAGTTTCAGAGTTTCAGAGATATAGTTAAAAACCTAGACTGCATGACTGCACGACTGCATGACTGCACGACTGCAAGACTGCACGACTGCACGACCGCACGACCGCACGACTACCTAACCTATCTGCCTTTCAACAAACTCAATGATTTCCTTTATCTGGTCAGGGTGAAACCAGGTAATCTCCTTATCCCTTCCCCACCATGTCATTTGCCTCTTGGCGTAGCGCCTGGTATTTCTTTTTATCAGATCAATTGCTTTCTCCCTTGTTATTCTGCCTTCAAAATATTCGAATAATTCGGTATAGCCTACACAGTTAAGTGCATTAAGTCCTTTCATCCCCATCAGCTGACGTGCTTCTTCTTCCAGCCCCTCAGAAATCATCCTGTCAACCCTGTTGTTTATCATTTCATACAGTTCATTTCTTTCCCTTGTGAGGCCGGTTTTGATAATCTTAAAGTCTCTTTCCCTTCTGCTTCTTGTCAGGAAAGATGAGTACGTAGTGCCTGTTGTAGCACATATCTCAAGGGCTCTGATTATTCTTTTGGGATTTCTGAGGTCAACAATTCTGTAATATTCAGGATCCCGCATTTTCAGTTCAATCCTCAGGCTTTCCAATCCTTCATTCCTGAACTTCTGCTGATATTTTTCCCTGATATCCGGATCAACATCGGGTATGTCATCTATTCCCCTGCATACTGCATCGATATACAACCCTGAACCGCCGGTCATCAGTGCAATCCTGTTGGCTGAGAATAATTCTGGAAGGAGTCTGAGGACATCCGTTTCATACCTGCTGACGCTGTAGTATTCATATACTGAAATAAACCTTACGAAATGATGGTTGACTTTTTTTAGCTGATCTTCAGAAGGTACTGCTGTGCCGATTCTCATCTCCCTGTAGAACTGGCGTGAATCTGCTGAAATGATATCAGTACCGAAATGAGTTGCCAGTTTTATGGAAACATCAGTCTTCCCGACCCCGGTGGGACCAAGAAGGACTATTAGAAAATTGTTCATTGATGATTTTTAATGAAGAGTTTACTCATCCTCTTCATCAATGTTTTCTATATTTTCAAAATCGGGGAGGTTCTCGTCATCTTCAGTGTTAAGGAACAGATCGTCGACTTCATCCATTTCATCTTCCTCCTCATCATCTGAAACGACAATATTATTATAGAGCTTGCGCGAACTGCTTCCGAATACTACCTGTTTAGGTGGAATACCCTTTGAATTCGTGCAGACCGGATACTCGCGTCCGTCAACTTCCTTTGACTCACCGGTATATTCAATAAAGAGAGCCCTGTCGTTGAAGAAATCAAAAACATACAGGAGTTTCTGGTTTTTCTTGAAGATGATGTCTTCAAGTATCGCAGATTCCATAGTTGATGAGCCAGTCCCCATGTCAAACAGGGTAAACTCCTCTTCCTTCTCCCAGTTATCCGTAGCAAGATAGAATGAAGCCATTTGTGATTTATCGAACTCCAGTTCTTCCTGGAGAATGTTGTGGAAATCCATCAGTGTCTGGGTTTCTAGAAACTCAAACTCTCTCACAAATGAGTCATCTTCATCGGATAATACAACAAACTTATAAACCATAACCTGAATTTATTCGACGGCGAAAGATAATATTTTTTTATTTTACAATAAACCTGTAAAAATTTTTTTTGACAGAAATTCTATTGTATCAATTCCATCTGCATAATCCCACAGATGTGGCGACTGAGCTTTGCCGAAAGGAATATATTCCCTGCCCGTGATACATTGAATTTTGTCTTTCAGGCTTTCCAGTCTTCTGCTCAGCTGAGAATATTCCCTGTAGTATTCATAATAGAGCACTGCCACAGGTGACGAAAGACTTTCATTTTCTTTCAGCAACAGGTAGCCGGTATCCCTGAATGATTCCCTGTTTACAAGATAGACAGCTTTATTATAGTCGTAGTTGTTTGCGTACTTGTGATGGTTGATAATATCTGCAAATTCATCCCATAGTGGAAACAGTTTGCCCGGATCATAACCTTCAGGGATAAAAATTTTAGATACACTTCTGCATCCAAGTCCGAAATAGGAAAAAACATCTTTACCAAGGTTAATAATCTCGTTGTCACTCTCATCGCCGGTTAATACAGCGATGCTGTTTCTGTTTTTCCTGATGATGTGCGGATATTTGCCGAAGTAATAATCGAAATATCTTGAACTGTTGTTACTCCCTGTTGCAATAACAGCGTCAAACCCCTTAAGGTAGGTGTCGGTAAATGCAATTCTTTTTTCAAAGAGAGGATTAATATCTGTCAGAATGCCGGCAACGAATTTTATAAGATCCGGATCCCGTGAACTTGGCTTTGCCAGGAGGTTATTGCCCGAAATCAATACTGAAAGAAAATCGTGGAAACCGACCAGCGGAATGTTTCCTGCCATAACGACTGCAATATTTAGCGGGGAACCGGGATCCTCAATTTCAGGATAAGCTGAAACCCATTTTCCAATGTTTTCAGGTGTAAGTTCTTCAGCTATAGCACTCACAGCCAGTCTTACATTGTCAGGGGTGAACCATGGATTCTTCAGGACCTGGGTTTCAATAAGGTTTTGAAGCGCGCCTGAGTACTTTGTGTTATTCCCTTCAAGGCTGTCCCTTAGTATCTGTCCAAGTTCCGCAAAAGATCCGGTCCTTTCTTCAAGAGTCATCTGCCAGTGGTTTGTTGACTGGCAAAAATACTTAAAAAAGAGTTAAGGACTAAGCATCACAACCCGAAACGCATAACCCAAATTCCGCAATCCGCAATCCGCAATCCGCAATCCGAAATCCGAAATCCTAAACCCGCTCCCGCTCCGCGGGATTGGCTCACTCCGTTCGCCAAAATCCGAATTCCGCAATCCGCAATCCGCAATCCGAAATCCGAAATCCTAAACCCGCTCCCGCTCCGCGGGATTAGCTCACTGCGTTCGCCAAAATCCGCTCCCGCTTCGCAGGATTGGCTCACTCCGTTCGCCAAATTCCGCTCCCGCTTCGCGGGATTATCTCGCGTTGCTCGATAAAATCCGCAATCCGAAATCCGAAATCCGATATCTTTATTAGTTCAGTGCAAATGTGATCGGAACCATATACCAGACTGCCACGGGTTTGCCTCCCTGGCGCCCGGGTTGAAATTCAGGCAGTTCCGACACTACCCTTATTGCTTCTGCGTCGAGTTCAGGATCAACACCTTTAAT
>JABUEV010000206.1 GCA_013314865.1 Bacteroidales bacterium
ATTCATGGGCTCATATGGTGTGAGACGCCCGAGAAAAAAATCCAGACCTTCAGTTAAACCTGCCGAACCGGTAAGTGAGGCAAAACTTAAAGATAAGAAACCTGCAAGAATAAAGAAACAGGAACCGGTGCCAGAACCTGTAATTGAACAGCCTCAAAGCATGGCCGTTACAACGGATGTGCCGGAAGTAAAAAAGGTGAAACAGGTTAAAAAAACTAAAGAAACTGTTGCTGAAACATCAACTGCAGAAGAACAGACGAAAAGTGTAAAAACACCTAAGCCCAGAAAAGAAGCCGACGAAACAGCTGATACCAAAGAGAACAAACCGGCAAAAGAACCCAAACCAAAAAAGGTAAAGAAGGAAAGCAAAGAGGAATAAAGCTGATTCTGGCAGATACCGGGCAGGATAACTGATGACTGAGGGACTGAGAGACGAAGGGACTTAAAACCAGAAAACTACCTCTTGACCACCAGCCAACTATAATCCTCAGGGTCGATTACTGCGTTGATAATTACTGGTTCATTAACTGAAAATGCTTTATTTATGGCATTTGACATCTCCTCATGAGAACCTGCCCTGATTACTCTTACCCCAAGGAAACTGTCTGCGTTGAAAAGGTCGCCGGAATAGAGAAGTGTGCCTTCCGGCGGAATGTTCTGCCATAACTGTTTTATCTTAATAAGGTTGAGTTCACCGTCGGAAAGGACTACTATTTTAACAGGAAGGGAATATCTTCTTGCAGTCATTATTTCTCCGGCTGACATTAACAAACCTCCGTCGCCAGTAATGCACACAACGTCTGCCCATGGCTTCAGAAGCTGTATGGCAAGAGCTGACGGTATTCCGAATCCCATCCCTGACCACCCGTTTGTGATGATAAAGTTATCTGCACCTCCGGTCTTCCAGTACTGCCCAAGCAGGTGAAGATGAGATCCGACATCAGCTGTGACTGTTGCGCCAGCAGGAAGCTCTTCCTGAAGTATTTTAACAGCGCTTACCGGTCCAAAATGATTTGTAAAGCCTTCGAAGACTGCTTCTGTCTCATCGCGGATTCCTTTTATCAATCCGCTTTCACTAACTATCTGACCCGGGTTAAGATGGCTCATAAGACTGAACCATTCATCAGGTGTGCCGGTATATTGAAACACTTCTCTTTTTTCAGGAAGATCTGTAATAACACTGTTGAAATGTACCAGGGGAACATCAGGCATCCATGATTCATAGTTGAATTCCACGGGATCATAACCCAGGCCAATGACCAGGTCTGTCTTTTCAAAAACATCAGTCAGGTAGTCACTAAGGGCATGGAAGAGGACTCCGGTATAGGAAGGATGATTTTCAGGCAGAAGACTTTTAGCCATTGGCGTCAGCACTACGGGTATTTTTCTAAGTACAAGAAATTCCCTGAGGCTGGAGGATATTTTATGTCTTGCCGCTGTCAGTCCGACTGCAATTAACGGCCTTCTTGATTGTTCAAGCAGATTGATAATTTTTTCCGTGTCCCTGTTTTCAACAATCTGTGAATCAGTTAACAATTCATTGCCTGATAAAATGCCTGCTTCAGATCCGGTTTCAATCTCTTCTTCTGCAATGCCGGCTGGCAATCCTATATGGACCGGACCAGGATACTCATGAGTGCAAATCTTTAAAGCTGTATTTAGCACATTTTCAGCATTGTTTTTGTTCACTCTGTAAGTAGCTTTTGTGACAGGAGAGAAAAGTCCCTGATGATCCACGTTCATCTGAGAAGTTCTTCCAAGCATTCTTTCATCTGTTTCACTGGTAAGAATAACCACGGGTGCACGGTCAAGTAGGGCAAAACCGGCGCCGGTGAGAATGTTTGCAGCTCCGGGACCCATAGTGGCATGACAAATTCCGGGAATACCTGTAATTCTTCCTGTCACTGAAGCCATAATACCTGCGGCAGATTCGTGGGATACCAGGATAAACCTTATTCCATGCCTGCTGAAAGATTCGATATAGGGAATCGAAGCACTGCCCGGAATTCCGTAAACAAACCTGACTCCTGCTTCATATAACCTTTCAGCTATGTAATCCGACAGCTTCATGAAAAAACTTAAACTTTTAACAGCCTGAAAGAAAAGTAAACTTACCTGAAAACACTCTTAGTCTCAACTTTTCTATATCCAGTCTAACTCCTCTCAAAACCGGTTTTCTGACTGTCCCAAATCATTGTAAAACTATTAAATAATATTGTAAAGCATAGGGGTTGAATTCAAATTCTGTTATTTTAGCCTTTTTGATAAAAACAGCAATCCTAAGAAAATGAAAAAAATCTTTTTTCTAATAAATATTCTGCTTTTATCGGCAATTATTTCATTGCCTTTGCATTCACAGATAACCATTGAGGATTATAAAAGAGCTGACGCTCTGCCTGAAAAGGTAAGCGGAAAGGTTTACTACGGTAATGTGAGGCCAACATGGATTGGCACCTCGGGAGCCTTTTTATATGAAAACAATACTCCTGGAGGAACTGAATATCTGATAGTTGATCCGGCCAGGGCTTCCAAAAGACAGGCATTTGACCAGAAGCGTCTGGCCAGGGCACTTCAGGACGCAACCGGAAAAGAATTCACCCCGGGAAAGTTGCCAATCTCCAATATTGTTTTCTCAGACAGATATAACAGTTTTGCATTCGTTTACGATAATTACAACTGGATCTGCAATGTAAAAGATTACAGAATTGAGAAGCGTGACAGGGTTAACGAAAGGCGCAGGCAAACCACATGGGATTGGGGCTTCAGGGATGAACTGGCAGGCGACCCGGTTGAATCGCCGGATAAGAAATGGACTGCCTTCATCAGAAATTACAACGTTTTTATCAGATCAAACGAAGATAAAAAAGAGTATCAGCTTAGTTATGACGGGGGAGTGGGAGAATATTATTCATCATATATGAAATGGTCGCCCGATTCGAAGAAACTTATGGCATACAGGGTAAAGCCTGCCGAAAAGCATATAATACATTATATTGAATCATCACCGGAAGACCAGCTTCAGCCAAAACACTATTCATATGAATACCCCAAGCCAGGTGATGCAATTCCCCAGAAATATCCGCAACTGTTTGATATACAGGCAAAAAAGCATATTAAGGTAAATGATGCCATGCTACCTGAACAATATTCAATCAATGAGATAGACTGGAGCAAAGACGGCAGTTACTTTACCTTTGAGTATAATAAGAGGGGACATCAAGTCTATCAGGTCATCAGAGTCGATGCAAATACGGGAGAGAGCAGGGTTATAGTCAATGAGACATCACCTACATTTATTCATTACAGCGGCAAGAGGTACAGGTATGACCTTGAAGAGACAAACGAGCTGATATGGGCATCTGAGAGGGATGGCTGGAACCATCTTTACCTTTACGATTCCAGAGATGGTAAGGTGAAAAACCAGATAACATCAGGAGAGTGGGTGGTACGGGGAGTCTCCTTTGTTGATGAAAAAAAGAGGCAGATTGTCTTCCAGGCAAGCGGAAAGGAACCGGGAGATCCTTATTTTATTTATTACTACCGCATTAATTTTGACGGTTCAGGTCTTGTCCTCCTTACTGAAGGAGACGGCACACATGAGGCCTGGTTTTCACCTGATAAAAGCTATTTCGTGGATACCTGGTCGAAAGTGACCGAACCCCCTGTATCGGTTCTGAGAAGAACAGAAGATGGTAAGCAGATTATGCTTCTTGAAAGGGCTGATATTTCAAAGCTTCTTGAGACAGGTATACGTCTGCCGGAAGTCTTTGTTGCCAAGGGCAGGGATGGGGTTACAGATATATGGGGAATAATAATAAGGCCAATCAATTTTGACCCGTCAAAAAAATATCCCGTCATAGAAGAGATCTACGCCGGGCCTCACGACAGCTTTGTCCCGAAAAGCTTCAGACCTATAATATCCGGTATGCATCAGCTGGCTGAGCTGGGATTCATAGTGGTAAAGATTGACGGTATGGGTACCTCGAACAGGTCTAAGGCATTTCATGACGTCTGCTGGAAGAATTTAAAGGATGCAGGATTTCCCGACAGGATACTCTGGATTAAGGCTGCTGCTGAAAAGTATCCGTACATGGATCTTGAAAGGATCGGAATTTATGGTACTTCTGCAGGGGGGCAAAATGCTGCCGGAGCAGTGTTGTTTCACCCGGAATTTTACAAGGTTGCCGTAGCCTCATGCGGCTGTCACGATAACCGCATGGATAAGATCTGGTGGAACGAGCAATGGATGGGTTGGCCGGTCGGTGAAGAGTATGCCCTCTCTTCAAATGTTGAAAATGCATGGAGACTTAAAGGAAAACTGCTTCTGATTAACGGTGAAATGGACAATAATGTTGATCCTGCCTCAACAGAACAGCTAGTGAATGCATTAATCAAAGCAAATAAGGAATTTGAATATGTGTTCCTTCCCGGAGCAAGACACACCAGCGGCGGAGCTTATGGTGAACGAAAACGCCGTGACTTCTTTGTAAAAAACCTTCTTGGACAGGACCCGCCCGAGTGGAACATGGAATAATAAAAGATATTTTTTCCCATATTTGCAGCCAAAATTATCTGAGGTGAACAACAGAGGGAATACTATCTTCCTTGCGATAATTGCATGCCTGCTTTGGTCAACAGTCTATGCAGGTATTAAAATAGGTCTTCAGTATGACACGCCCCTTCATTTTGCCGGTATCAGGTTCATGATCTCCGGTTTGATGATCCTTCCTTTTACGGTAAAACCCGCTGATTACCTGAGGATGATAAAAGATCACAGGAATATTGTTTTATGGATAACATTTCTGCAGACGCTTATAAACTACGTTCTTTTTTATCTGGGCATGGATCTTGTTCCGGGTGCTCTGGGAGCAGTGATAGTTGGATCACAACCTCTTGTCACAGCCGTGGTGGCGGCAATGGCACACAAGGAAGATAAACTCACCAGGAGGAAAATAGCTACAATCATTGCAGGAATTGCCGGAGTGATACTGATCAGCACCGGAAGGCAGGCATTGAAGATAGGTACAGTCTCTGAATTGCTTGGAGTCGGGTTGATTCTTGGCGCGAATATCGCCACTGCCGTCAGCAACGTAATGGTCTCGCTTAAAAGCAACGGAATAAATCCTTATGTTTTAAGCTCATCATCACTTTTTTCAGGTGGCTTAATAATTTATTTAATTTCACTTTTCTTTGAAAGGGGTTTGCCCAGAGCCGAAAAAACGACAGAGTACTGGC
>JABUEV010000207.1 GCA_013314865.1 Bacteroidales bacterium
TTTGAAGATGTGCTTCTGCTGATTAAGAAAACCAAATGGCCCATCTACTGCGATATCGAACTCGAATACGAAATAAAACCATGGTCCGACGCAGTAAAAGAAACAAGAACCTGCGTCAGATATGCACGACAGATTCTGATGTAATTTACTTTTAAAGGTTGCTTTTACATAACAATTAAAAAGAATGCTCCGGAAGTTTTTAAGAACGAATCCGGAGCATTTTTTGTCTTAATTAATCAATTAATAATCTGATACTTAAATATGACACTCCTGTGACCCGGTCCTCAGGAATCTAAAATAATCTAAACTCAGGCTGAACTTATTCCTGATTTTGAACACTATGCAATAAATTTCCCGCCGGTAAAAAAAATTAATTCCTCCTTTTCAATTTTTCATTCAGGACCGGGCATTTAAATGCGTTTACTTTTTTAAAAATATTGCCTGAATCAGCCGGAAATTATTTATTTTTTGACTAAGTGCCGATTTGCTTCCACGAAAGATGTATTCATTTTGACAGAATAAATTTATTAACAGCGGAAAATATCAATATGTGTGTATTTTTAAATTTTAGAAATATTTAGTATTTGTAGTATCGTATCAAAGAATTACCTTTACCGCACAGAAATTTTAAAAATGAAGATAGGCACATTACTTTATCTCGGACTTGCATTGGTCCTTCTTCTTTCCTGCAACAACAGCAATGGGAAGAAGTCAAATCTGAGCTCCAAAAATGATGTTGTTTTACAGCAGGAAGACGGAACAATTACTCTGAAGCTTGAAAAAGCCGCCTGCTACAGTGACATAAACGACCCTTCAAGCAACACGGCTGAATGGAATGTTGTTATTTCAACACCCGGCCGTTATTCAGTGTGGCTTTCAAGTGCAACCAAAGACACACTGGATCTGAACTATACCAATACAGTCAAGGTCAATTTCCTTGATAATCAGCTTGAAGTGGATCCGGCATGCGACAGGATCGTAAAAAATTCGGAAGATGTTCCATACCCTTATTACAGGGCTGATTCGTATATGGGATCATTTTACGTGATGGAGCCGGGTGAATACAACATTCAGGTAATCAGTGAAAAAATCGTCTCAAAGGAACTTAGAAATGAAACGGCATACCTCTCTGACAATACCAGACTGGTAGCACTCAGCCTTGCTCCGGTGAAACGGTAAGCTCCATTATCTCGATTATCCAAAGATTTAAACCATAATTGATTCTTATGACCCTGGCGGGCTGGCCAGGGTTCTTTTATTTCAAGACTCTATTTTGGTGAGGAACTTCATTTAAGCCTCGGCGTGATTTTTAATATCCCTCTTAATACTAAAGAACTATCATCTAAAGAATAACCTGCATCTTATAGTTACCGGATCATTTTCCGCATTTGAACTCATCCGAGAACACAAGCTTTCTGTTCCCATCTGCATCAGCCTTTTCATATTCCAGCACCAGCACACTGAAGGGCAGATCCCTCAGCTCAGCGGTAATGTCAAAATATCCTGTTGCAACAAAACTGCGGTCATCCGGAAACTGAATATCCCTAATCCCCGACTGACGTGTCTTTGTGTCGGCCTGGGTTACAGCTTTGCTTATTGATGCTGAAAAAGGTTGAGGGATATCTTCATTCATAACCTGTATTTCGAAAGTGTTGCTGAAATCCTGGTATCTGTACCCGGATATCTGAACCATCAGCCTCATTGCCCTGCCGTTGCGTCTTTCAACATTTATCTGAACCTTTCTTTCGGGAAGAAGCTGGATAAAGTCTGTTTCAACAACAGGCGACAGGCACACATCAGACTTGTTAATCCTCAGCGAATGCTCCTGATATCTTGCCAGCATCAGTTTCACAAAAGGGAAATATTTGGTGCCGGGATTTATCATCATATCGGAATACCATAGTTTTCTTTCTGCATCAAACATGGCCGGGAAGGCAGCTATATCGGCCCTGAGACTTTCAGCTCCGGGATAAACCAGTCCTTTATCCTGTCCGGTATTCCAGCGGAAATCATTCATTTCCAGCCACGGATCCTTGTCTCCCGGCAAAGGGAATATGGGATCCGTTCCCCACTGTGAATAGAGAACCCTGTCACTTACTGCACCTGCAGGTATCATACCTCCGGGATTAAGCACTACAGCAAGCAATTCGCCCTCTCCGGATGAGAACCATGGCCTCCTGAGATATACTCTTAATCCTCCTCCAAGCCTGACGTGTGTCTGCCTGTCTTTTTCACCGCTTTTCTGCCAGTTGAAGGTCGGGATAATATATTCAACCTCTGGCGGAAGGGGTCTTGCAGAACTTAGAATGTTAACCCTGGCACTTTTACCTTCGCGTGTTAACGACAAGCCTTCTGAAGGCTGAAGGTTCCCGTTTGCATCCTTTTTCCTGAAATATTCTGAATAGCGGGATGATGCAACAGGCTTATAATCCACATACCTGTGGCGTGTGTCGCTGAAATTGTGCATCAGTCCCCATGACTTAATGACAAAAGCCGGGGTAAAGCGCCCTATGAGACTTACAGTCCTGGTATTTGCTGCAGCAGTCTCCTTCCTTTCCATAACGGGCATTTTTGCTGCCGCTCCCGAACGGGTCATCACCTGTGTTGCCTGCATGGCAGGCGGAGTGACATTAATCACCGTAAAATCAGTGCTCTTGGGCGGAGTGTATCCAACATATTTTACCTGGTCTTTGTACCCTATCTGAACAGGATCGAGCATTTCTCCCGACGTAGTTTTTTCAGGTAGTGGTTTAAGAGGATCATCATCCCAGTCCTCCCACTTTGCCTCAACATCCACTTTGCCGGTACTCTGACCATGAACTTTAATTTTCATTTTTATCCATTCCGGTGTATCACCGTACCCCCTTTCAGCGGCAGTTTCCTGAAGCTCCGGTTCCGCTAGAGGCTGTTGAACTGCATGGATTAGTTCAATTTCACGTGACGGACTTACCATCCAGTGGCGGCCGGCTTCAAGATGCTCACTTACCGTGTTAAATTCTTTTTCAATACTCAGGTGATGCCTTATGCCTGAAAACTTCTGAAGACCTTCAGTTTCCCAGATGCTTGAGTACCTTATTCTTGCCCTGTGACCTTTTGGAAGGTAAAAGGTAAGCGTGCTTTTACCGTCCCATTCTGATGATACTTCACCTTCGAGAAGCCTTATGGTTATCGGAACAGGATTAAGCCATGTATCCAGTGCTGATCCTTTAACTGATGGTATATACCTTACATGCTGGGGTTTAAAGCTTTGTGTATGGGTATTCTCACATCCGTCGGCAAGAAAGAATGCCACTCCTGCAGCTGCAGGATCGGGGAGATATTTTACCGTTAATGAGCCTGCGGAATAAATCTTGTCCTGGGGTTCGCCCGCCCCGGGAGGGACCTCTCTACTGCATATTATCTCATAAATCCTTCTTGCAGCTTCAGCATCGCCTGCAAAAGCCTGATCAAACTTTCCATGAAGCTCGGCCATCTGCTGGCTTGCCTGCGGCGGCACCAGGATACGCACTGAATTCCTGTTCTCATTCGTGACATCAGCTCCATCATATTTCTCAGCCGGAACATTATAGTTGCTTTTTATCACCATTCTTTCAATATCCTCTCCCAGCTTCATCCTGTTACCCTGCAATACAAAAGGAGTTCCCACAGGTTCATACCTGCGGTATGTGAAATTTTTCACAATTGATTCATCCGATTTTTCAGGTCTGGCATCAGGAGGGACACTGTTCCCCGCTATGTCGACATACCTCATTCTCAGGTTATATGACCGGCCGAATCGCAGTCTTGGCAGGGTGCCGGGCACAGGATTTGTCTTTACATTCATTCTTACATTAGTGTCAGGTTTCGACCAGTATTCCTTTTCCTGAGCTTCCGAACGCCTGGTCACATGATCCCTGCCGTCTTCACCTTCTGCCTCGTCAATCGGGTATCCGGGTCTCTCAACCGCCAGGCTCCATCCTGTCCAGCGTGCAATGACTCCGCTTACAAAAAGATCTTCTCCCGAATCCTTGTCTCCCGTCATTGCTATCTGACAAAATCCTTCATCAGGCATAATGCCTTCCACCTGCACGGGCTTCATGTCCTTGTCAAAACATGTTATTTCATCCTGCTTGTAATGAAGCGAATACCATTTATCAGGATCTTCAGCATAAGCAACATCCAGCCTGTATCCTGCAATCAGATCTCCTGCATAGAGTATCTCGGTGTCAGGTAAATGAATATTGAGTGATTTGGCCTGAATCTTTACTCCAAGAAGCGTCCGGTTAGCCGAAGTAACCTGCTCTGTCGGCCGTGCCGGAGTCGCAAGCTTCAGGTTAAGATCGATAGATTTGACAAACTTCCTGTTCAGGTATTCGTCGATATTATTTTTAACTATCGCGATGCCTGTCGACCTCAGTGCAGGAAGACCTTCTGCCTGGTCATCCTCTATGACCTTTTCATCATCAGCGTCATCAACCTTTTCATCGTCGGGGGACATCCGGATCATTGAAGACCGTAATATTGCAGATTTTTCCGACACATGAACCACATTGGTGTCTGCCTGGTTGATTGCCTGCATTACAGCACCGTCAGTGTCAATCTGCGATACAGTGAATTCTCCGGTGTTAAGTTTTACGAAGCCGTTATAGAAGTCAGTGTCAGTGCCTGGTCTCTCTCGCGCATAAAAACCTTCCGCAGTGAGCCTGTATGCGGTGGCTGTCACAGTAATATCCGTATCACCTTCAAATTCAAGACCAAAAGGAAAAGCTGACACTATCCCCTCAGCAGGAACGCCGTCTGGCACCGGCACCCTGAGGTCTACGACGAGCCCAAGTTTCCTCTGCATCTGAGGGTGATCTCCCATCTGTGCTATTATATCATGAAACTCAAATTCCGGAACCTTAACTTCCTCAGGAACCACCCTCTTTATCTCCCTGTCGAGCCTGTGAAAATCCCTGAACCTTGTGAACTGAAACTCCGGCTCAATATTCTTTGTTTTCAACTCCTGGTAATTTCCGCTTGCAAGAATCCGCTGATACTCTTTTACAACCGGACTTTGTACGTTCTTTTTTATAATGTTCAGCTGATCTGGTTTTAGTCTCTTGAAACCGGTTCTTACCTCAGCCTTTGGTGCCTTTTTTTCAACTGCCAGACTGTAAGTGTTCAGAATCTGCGGGTCGACCTGAAACCTTCCGGCTTTCATAAGGTTCTGATTCTGAAGCAACATGTGG
>JABUEV010000208.1 GCA_013314865.1 Bacteroidales bacterium
AACAGCAAATTAAAGTATTTAACTATTCGTATTTAAAAGTATTTATAAAGTTAAGGAAAATTAGATAAAAATACTGATTTCATATTTAATTATACATATGTTAACATTTATAAAATAAATTTCAGTCCTATAATAACTTTATTATCAGTTATATGCAAACTAATTTCCATAACGTGCAATAAAGGCAGTAATAATTGATAGTCTCAGGTCGTTATTAGTAGCAAAAGGGGGGGGGAAATATTTCACTATTTATGTTTTGAAGCATAAAATTAATCTCAAGTGCATGAACCTGGTAAGTGATATTAGGGATAAGATGATGAAAGACAACCTTGTGTTTGTATACAGGGGGGTTGTGACTGAAGATAATTCTGTAGGGTTGCTGACACTTCTTGAAAAGGAGATGGATAATTCAGAGTTTGGATTTACAGGACGCAAAAGACTATTCATGTTTGTTCTTGAGAGTCTGCAGAATGTTTCCAAGCATAGTGAACGGGAGATGTACGGTCAGATGTCGCTTGTTTTATATTCGGGTCATAACAACGGATACACTGTTACTACAGGGAATGTAGTCACTTTGTCGCAGGCAAGGGAATTACAAAAAAGACTTTCTGAGATTAACAGTCTGGCCCCCGATCAGGTGAAGGGTTATTACAGGCAGATGCTTGTAAATTCGGAATTTACAAAAAAGGGAGGAGCAGGTCTGGGGTTGATTGAAATGGCAAGAAAGACCGGCAATAAGATAGATTATGATTTCATACCTTTTGACAAGCACCATGCATACTTTGTACTGAGCAAAACTGTTGATGAAGAAGGGAAAGGAATTCACAAAGACAATCCTGACAGCCAGTTCAGCGGGCAGGTTGCCTTTGAACTTGAAAATATAATGGCAGAGAAAGGTATCTATCTGATATGGTCGGGGCATATTACAACTACCGTTGGTCATGAAGTAATCTCATTTGCTGAGACCAGAATGGCAGAGGAGGAGATTAGAGGGAATCTGAGAAGGAAAATCTTTGTGACACTGGTTGAGATGCTGGAGAATGTTGCAAAGTACGGAGCTGACAGGGAATCTGAAAAAAAGTTCGGGATGCCTGTGGCTATGGTACAACTGGTATCAGAAAATTCTTTTACACTTTCAACAGGCAATCTTATTCTCAATAAGCATGTTGACCCGCTGAAGGAAAAGCTGGCTCTCATAAATCAGAATGATCTTAAAGGTCTCCGGGAACTTTTTAAAGCCACTTTATTTGAACAGAAAACCGATACTGACAGCACTGAAAAAATGGGTCTTATAGAGATGGCAATAAAATCAGGGAGCAAACTTGTTTATGAGTTTATAAAGATAAACGATCAGTTTTCATACTTTACCCTTAAGGTAAATCTCAGTGATTGTCAGGGCTGATCTTTTATTACCAGTTCCATATACTCTCCGTTCCATATTGCATAGCTCGAGCCTGACATCCATTCTCCCAGAAAAATAATTTCTGCTCCTTCCTTAAGCTGATATTGAAGCGCTATATGTCGGTGGCCAAATATAAAATAGTCAATGTGTTTTTCCTTAAGCACAGATTTGGCATGAATTATCAATGCTTCATTATCCTCCCCTTTGAAATCCCTTTTTATTCCCTTGGCAAGTCTGGAATTCAGCGACCACCTGTGCCCCAGACTCATTCCAATTGATGGATGCAGTGCAGAGTAAAGCACCCTGAGAGGCTTGTTCCTGAAAATTGAAAGAAGCACTTTATATCCCGGGTCATTTGATCCCAGTCCTTCTCCATGGGCAAGGTAGAAGGATTTTTCATCAGCATTGACAATCAGCGGACTTGTATGAATGATCAGACCGCACTCCTGTGACAGGTAATCAGTTATCCACATATCATGGTTGCCTGTAAAAAAATGGACCGGAATGCCTGAATCGGTTATTTCAGAGACAGCTCCCAGAAATCGGGTGAAGCCCCTTGGTACTACATGCTTATATTCCCACCAGAAATCAAAGATATCTCCTATGAGATAAATTGCTGAGGCATCCGGAGCAATAGTTTTCAGCCAGCGGACAACCCTTTTTTCTCTTTCTGACGGATCAGTTCCGGCTTTCAGGCCAAGGTGGAAATCAGATGCAAAAAATATCTTTTTCTCTTTTTTCAATTTTACTTAATTGGTGAACAGTTGATTCAGTTTTATCTGAAGTGGGCGACCGTGCAGGTTTGTAGCTATAATATTGCCATTCCTGTCAAAAAGGTAATTGTATGGGAGACTCTGAACATTGAACAGGTTTGCATATTTCGGATTGGAAGGATCGTCCTCGCGGGTACTTATCCACGGCAGTTCATCAAACTTCACAGCATTCTTCCAGACCGATTCATCAGCATCAAGGTTAATCTGGTATATTTCAAATCCCTTTTTATTGTAGAGCTTATAAAACTCTTTCAGCTGAAGGTTTTCTGCAATACAATCCCTTGATGCTGCAGACCAGAAGGCAAGCAGAACTACTTTCCCCCTGAGCGAGGAAAGTCTTATTCTTTTACCGCTTATATCTGCCAGTTCCGGATCAAGCCTGGTTTCAGGTATAGTGTCAGTCATCTGCTTTAGCTGAAGTGTATAGTATCTGCCTAGTTCGTTCTTAAGGTCCTGTCCAAGTGCCTTCACATGTTTCGACTCCGGATAATAACGTCCCAGAGAGTCTGCCACGATCTTCATATACTGTAAATCGCGTGTGTCGTACATTACATATGTATCGTCATCAATTTTCTGATAGAGGGCCTTAAGGGCTGCCATACTCTTTGTATTGGTAATAATGAACTCAATGTTCTTCTTTCTCAGTTCTTTAACAACATCACCAAACTCTTTTTCAATTAGGGGTGCCCTTGCCTCAAAATCAGGAGTGCCTTCAATTTTACTGTACTCCATCCGCAATGAGTCAAGCTTTTTCCTGGCTTCAGCCAGTCTGGAATCGAGTAAATGAACCTGTTCTGAACCTAAGGAACCTGAGACTGAATATTTTGCTGAAAGATTTTTCTCAGGGAAACTGAGCTTTATTTTTTCTCCCGGTGCGGCAAGTATTGTTATAAAATCCGTATCATCGTAGCCGACTGTAAAAAATTCAGGGTTATTTACCTCTGCCTTGAAGCGGAACGATCCTTTTTTGCTGATTATGGCCGTGTCTACTAAAACCGAAGTGCCAATATCCAGTCTTTTAAGGACAACAGATTTTTTTTGTGGTTCACTGATGAACCCCTGTATTTTGAAAGAACCGGTGTTCCGACAGCCTGAAACAATAAACAGAAAAAGAATAATTGCTGGAATAGTTTTTTTCATCACAGAAACAGCTTGAAATTAAAACTAATCAAATATTTGGGCAAGTCTGGCAGATAATTCATCCCCCCTGAGATTAACGGCTATTACCTGGCCGTCTTTGTCAAGCAGGAGGTTGTAAGGGATAGATTCAATTTTAAAGACCGGCACTACAACCGAATTCCAGTATTTCAGATCGCTTACATGAATCCAGTCACCAAGATGGTCATCTGCAATGCCTTTGATCCATGCTTCTTTGCTTTTATCGAGCGAAACCTGGTAAATCTGGAATCCTTTAGGGTGATATTTTTTATAAACTGCCACAAGATTGGGATTCTCATTTCTGCACGGGGTGCACCACGAAGCCCAGAAGTCAAGCAGAACAACCGAACCTCTTGTTGAAGAAAGTTTTATTGTATCACCTTCAGGGGAGGGCAGGCTGATTTCCGGAACCTGAAAACCAACTGAAGGAGTCGACGTGCCGAATCCCTGCTCCTCAACATGAGATATCAGAAGCATTACCCTCTGGTGCAATGTCTGAACCGGCTCATATTCGGGATAGAGTTTAAACAGGGAAGAATCCACCTTTTTGAAGTAAGCCATGTCGACGACCGGATCCATTACATAAACATTGGGAGCCACCTGCTGGTAAAGAGCCAGAAGGGAAACGAGCGATCCGATATTGTCGTCAATATATTTCTTAGTGTATGATTTCAACTCAAACATATAATCACGTGACAACAGGTCGAGAGAGTCAATAATCCTTAAAAGCCTTGGATTTCCTATGTTCCTGTTGTAAGCATCGTCGAGAGTCATAAGCTTCAAGATGGTTTTCTTCATGTTTTTATTGTATTCGGCAATAAGGGCAGATCCTTTTGAACCGGATATGAACTGCGGATATGAAAGCGAATCGTGGTGTGCTGAAATTTTAATCATTTCTCCCGGCTCAAGAAGCATCGCAAGAAAATTATTTTGTTTAATTTTGAGCTGATAAAGGGAAGGATATTTTACCTCATGCTTGATAACAAAACTTCCATCATCAGAGATTATTGCAGAGTCAACAGGTATTAGTTTGTCGGAACGTATCTCGTTCAGGTATATATATTCTCCCTTTTGTGGAAACTCAATGATGCCGTTTATTTCAACTACATTCTTCCTGCAGCTGAATATAACGACTGTCAATATGATCCATGTTAAAATTTTAGGTTTCATAAATCTTATTATTAGTAATTTAAATCCATTTACGTCAGAGTTGCAAAAGTACTTTTTTTTCACATGAAGCGTTGTTAATAATTAAATCAACAGGTAAGATATTTTCTTAAAAGCCTGATAAATTTATAAATTAAATTTTCAAGCGAACAAATAAGTATTTTGCAATGTTCAATAAAATTAGTTAACTTAAAACACTTTTTTAAATCTGATCTAATTGTAATCTTATGAGTTACATTAAGTTTGAGAAAGAGCAGGTAGTCAATCTGGAGTTCTCACTGGCAAGGGAAATTATAAGGACTAACAGGGCAGGATCATATTCATCTACCACCATTGTAGGATGTAATACAAGGAAGTACCATGGACTGCTGGTATGTCCGATTGACGAGTTTGGCGGTGAAAGGCATGTTCTTTTATCTTCGCTTGATGTTACCGTGGTTAACAATGATCGTAGTTTTAATACGGGGATTAGAAAATACAAAGGGGATTATTTCAGCCCGAAAGGTCAT
Source organism: Bacteroidales bacterium (assembly GCA_013314865.1). Classification (GTDB taxonomy): domain Bacteria; phylum Bacteroidota; class Bacteroidia; order Bacteroidales; family VadinHA17; genus LD21. The sequence goes on from JABUEV010000208.1 coordinate 5,010, forward strand.
AAATACATTGAGGATTTTGAGGTTGAGACAATTCCCGTAAGAATTTACAGGGTAGGCAACGTTATTCTTAAGCAGGAGAGACTGCTGGTTCATTACGAGGAACAATATCTTGCACGATTCACTATTGTTGAAGCGCCCGAACCGATGAAGCTTCAGATTCAGCCTTTCCTTGCTTTCAGAAATATTCAT
>JABUEV010000209.1 GCA_013314865.1 Bacteroidales bacterium
CTGTCTGTCATTTTTTGTTTTCTTTGGTTCTGTCGAGAATAGCCATCAGGTTATGATAAACCTCCTTGACAGGAATTCCTTTTTCAATAGCTATCCTTTTGCAGTAGTCGTATTCAGGTTTGTGAGAAACCTCTTTGCCTTTATAGAATGATCTCTTTACAGTGACATTGCCATAAATAGTATCCAGAATTTCGAACCTCCTTTCCAGGGTCTCTTTCTGAAATGTAAATATTCTCAGTCCGAGAGTAGTGGATTCTGTGAAGATAATATCCCTTATCACACCTGCCAGTCCATTTTCACAAATTACACTGAGTTTAATGCCAGGGCGTCCTTTTTTCATGATAATGCTGCTGCAACACACGTCTGAGGCGCCGGCGCTGAAGAGTTTCTCGGAAATATAATCATAAAATTCCGGATTCATATCGTCAATATTGCATTCGATAAGAGTAGCGATATGACCGGAAGATAAACTGTCAGCGGTCTCTCCTAGAAAAACTCTCAGCACATTTGGCATTTCAGGGTTTTCTTTTTGGCCAATGCCATAACCTGTTTTGGAAATGACAAATGATGCCTGTCTTCCAAAGCTTGTTCCGAGAGTTGCGAGAATTGCAGCCCCGGTTGGTGTAGTTGCTTCAAAATTTGTACCGCCGGTTTTAACCGGAATATTCTTCGTCAGTTCTGCGGTTGCAGGGGCAGGGACAGGCAGTTTTCCATGATCGCAGGTTACAGTGCCGCCTCCCAGTTCAATTTCTGACACATGCACTGCATCAACATCCAAAGCATTAAAGCATATTGCAGCTCCCGCAATATCTATAATGGAGTCGATTGCACCAACCTCGTGGAAGTGTATTTTATCTACCGGCAGTCCATGCACTTCAGCTTCTGCCTCAGCCAGCTTTGAAAATATTTTAAGGGTGAGCGACTTGTCTTTTTCACTAAGACCTGAGTCATTTACGATTTTTTTAATATCTGAAAGGTGTCTGTGGGTGTGTTCATGTGTGGTCTGTCTGACAGTAACCCTGGTGCCTCTTATTCCATGACGCTGATCTTCCACAGCCTCTAATTCCCATCCTTTAAGATTAAGTTTATTAAGTTCTCCGAGAAGGTATGTTTTATCAACACCAAGATCGAGCATAGCTCCCAGATTCATGTCTCCGCTTATCCCTGAGAAGCAGTCGTAGTACAGTATTTTCATTATTTTGTGATATTCCTTGAATTATAACAAATGAAGATAAAGAATGTTAATTGAATCATTTAAAATATGTTAAAGTATGTTAACAAAATGAACGTTACGAATATAACATTAAGCTTCAATAAAAAATAAGAAAAAAAGTTGTATTTTCGGCTTCATATTCGCTGAGGAATTTAAGAAAAAGAAAAGAGATGAGAAGAAGAGAGTTTTTCAGGAAATCAATCGGAGCGGGAATGGCTGCCGGAGCAGCATTAAGTTTTGGAAGTTACGGTAAGTTATTGGGCAGTGAGACTCCTGCCTCTGCAAAATATGATCTTGTGGCTATTATGGGGGGCACACCTGAAGCCATGTTTGATCTGGGCATTCAGGAGCTTGGCGGGATGGAAGCTTTTGTAAAGAAAGGGCAGAAGGTCATTGTCAAGCCTAACATAGGATGGGATGTTGTCCCGGAGCTGGCTGCAAATACAAATCCTGGTCTTGTAAAAAGAATTGTGGAGCATTGCTTCAAGGCAGGTGCTAAAGAGGTATATGTCTTTGATCATACTTGTGATAACTGGGTAAACACATATAAGAATTCAGGGATTGAAAAGGCGGCGAAATCAGCCGGGGCAAAAGTGGTGCCGGCAAATTCTGAAAACTACTACCAGGCTGTTTCGATACCCGGGGCCGTCAAACTTAAAAGTGTAAAGGTTCATCAGTTACTGCTCGAAGCAGATGTCTTTATCAATGTCCCAATTCTTAAAGACCATAACTCAACCAGGATGACATGCTGTCTGAAAAACATGATGGGAGTTGTTTGGGACAGGGGATACTGGCATGCCAACAATCTGCATCAGTGTATTGCTGATTATGGTTTGTATGAGAAGAAGCCATCGCTCAATATAGTTGACTGCTATAATGTTATGGTTAAGCATGGACCGCAGGGAGTGTCAAAGGAGGATGTTGTACAGATGAAGTCTCAAATAATTACCACCGACTGGGTTGCAGGTGATGCAGCAGCAGCAAGGATGCTCGGGGTTGAACCGGAAAGAATTGATTATATCCCGATAGCCCACAAAATGGGCCTTGGCAATATGATGCTTGACACTCTAAATATTAAGAGGATTAAAATGTAACCGGTAATGACATCATCTTTTCTCAGGAAATTCAGGATCCTGTTTTCAGCTCTTATTCTTATTTGCTTTATTATTGTCTTTGCTGATTTTAAATCGCTGGTTCCCGCAAAGTATATCGACTATCTTCTGATACCTCAGTTTGTGCCGTCAATACTATCCTTTGTCAGTCTTAAAAGTCTGGCGGCCAGCGGCTTTATTTTTGTCCTTCTTCTGACTCTTCTTACCGGAAGAACCTATTGTTCTTTCCTGTGCCCTCTCGGGATTGGACAGGACCTTTTCAGCAGAATAGGCGGAAGAATCAGGAAAAAATTCCGCAGATATGGTTACAAGAAACCACATACGATTCTGCGATATTCAATTCTTGCTGTTACACTGGCAGTAACACTTATCTGGGGAATCTATATGCTGACTCTGCTTGACCCCTACAGTATTTTCGGGAGGTTTATGACCTACTTTGGAAAGCCGGCAGTACTTGGTTTAAATAATTTTGTTTCAGGAATCTTCGGCAAATTCGGGAATTATTCAGTGCCTCATGTACCTGTCAGGGGATTTCAGCTTGCAGCATATACAATACCTGTTTTCTTCTTTCTTCTTGTTGGCACTCTGTCATTTATAAAGGGAAGGCTTTACTGCAATATGGTATGTCCTGTAGGCACTTTCCTGGGATTAATCTCGAAAGTATCACTTCTAAGGATAAAAATTAACGAGAAGACATGCACACGCTGTGGAAGATGTGCTGTAAGATGCAAGTCTTCCTGCATCGATTTCCTTCATTACGATGTTGATGTTACAAGATGTGTTGATTGTTTTAATTGCATCCAGATTTGTCCTGAAAAAGCAATCTCTTACGGGGTTCTAAATGCAAACAATCAGTCAGAGCCGGTCACTGAAGATGCCGGTAAGAGAAAGTTTATTTCACAGGTAATTCTTTTGCTGTTTGGCTTTTCCCGTCTTGCAAAAAGCCAGGATAAGGAAACAGCACCGCACCCTTCAAAAATGTCAACCGTAAAGGAGAATAAGACTTATCCTGTATGTCCCCCAGGGGCCGGCAGTCTGGAGAGCTTCAACAAAAAGTGCACAGCCTGTTCACTCTGTATTACTGCATGCCCGAATCACGTACTTCAGCCTGCTGTAAAAGAATATGGTCTGATCGGCTTTATGCAGCCGGTTATGGATTATCACAAGAGTTTCTGTACCTACAATTGCAATGTCTGCACCGAGGTTTGTCCGACCGATGCTTTGAAACCACTTCTTCTTGATGCCAAAAAGCTCACCCAGATCGGCAAGGTGGTGTTTATTAAGGATAATTGTATAGTTAAAACTGAGAAAACTGCTTGCGGAGCATGTTCTGAAAGCTGTCCTACAAAAGCTGTATACATGGTTCCCTACGAAGGAAACCTTGTCATTCCTGAAACTAATCAGGATATATGCATTGGATGCGGACATTGTGAATATGCATGCCCCACAAAACCATACAAGGCAATTTTTGTTGACGGCAATCCCGTGCATGCTGCAGCCAAGAAACCTGAAGTCAAGGAATCGGAAATTACCTCTCCCACAGAATTTCCTTTCTGATCCATTGAAATGACAGACAATTATCAGTGTTTTTCATCCTGAAAACACTTAATTTGCTTTTGTGACATCCGGAGTCAATTCCTGATCCGGATTCTAGTAAATTTCTTATATATTAATGATATCTAATATTATGGGAGTTTCTGGCGTTGAACATATTGGTATTGCGGTAAGAGAACTTGATCAGGCCATAAGGCTCTATGAAAAGATACTTGGGGTTAAGTGCTACAAACAGGAAATTGTTCCGGAGCAAAAAGTCAGAACGGCATTTTTTATGGCCGGCAACACAAAAATAGAATTGCTGGAATCTACTGATCCTGAAGGTCCGATAGGTAAATTCATTGAAAAGAGGGGAGAAGGCATTCATCATATCGCTTTCCTGGTAAAAGATATTGATGAACAATTAACGTATTATGAAGGAGAAGGCATCGGATTAATAGACAAAAAACCGAGAAAAGGAGCGGAAGGTCTAGACATTGCTTTTCTTCATCCAAAATCGACCAACGGTGCGCTAATTGAAGTCTGCGACGAAAAAAAGGAGTAAAAAAAATTGTAGGTTTGTAATATACATTAACTTGCTGTTGTATGGACGCAACTGTATCTAAAGCAGGAAATTCCGGCCCCAAAATCAGGTCTGACTGCGAGGTGGAACTTGAGCTCAGAGAATCGGGAGGCATTGAAATAAATCTAGTATCCAGGGTCTATTCGTTATATGGAGAGTCAATAAAGAAGGATTGTGAAAATATCCTTAATTTTTTTGGAGTTGGAAACGCAGTTTTGCGTATCAATGATTCAGGTGCACTTCCTTTTGTACTTCACGCAAGGATTGAATCAGCTGTTAAGAAATTAACAGATACTAAGCTTGAGTTTCTACCCGAGTTCAATGAGGAAAACAAATATTCGACTGAGCGCAACAGGTTCAGGTTCACGAGGCTTTATCTTCCGGGCAATACACCAAGTCTGATGATAAATGCAGGGCTTCATTCACCCGACGGTATTATACTGGATCTCGAGGATTCGGTGGCGCCTGAAAAGAAGGATGAGGCGCGGATACTGGTAAGAAATGCCCTCAGGCAGATTAATTTTTACTGGGCTGAAAGAATGGTGCGCATAAATCAGGGAGAAGCAGGACTCAATGACCTTAAATATGTAATACCTCATTATGTAAACCTTGTTCTGATTCCAAAATGTGAATATCCTGAGGAAGTGCAGTCGGTTGAAGAGGAAATATCAAGGTTATGCGATGAATACAATATCCCGGTTCCAGTATATCTGATGCCCATAATTGAAAGTGCAAGAGGAGTTG
>JABUEV010000210.1 GCA_013314865.1 Bacteroidales bacterium
TTGGAAAAACCGCAAAACTTCATCTTATCATTTTGATTTCTTCCGGATTTTTGCTATCTTTATAAAATCTCATTGCTGCATTGAGTGCTTAACAGAGAAGTGCCTTTCATTCGTATCACCCTCCCGCTGGCGGGTGGCATTGTCGCCGGACATTTCATCAGTCTTGCCGGAATTTTTATTGTCCTCTTATCAGCTCTTGCCCTCTCAGGTTTTGCTGTCAGTCCCCTTTTCAACCGCAGACCCGTAAATGTCATATTTGGAATCTCCATGACACTGGGACTCTTTTCGGCAGGTATAATTCTTTATTGCCTTCAGAAAAAAAGCCTTTCAGTGCTTCCTGAAAAGGAAATTACATTGATGTGCACTGCTTCTGAATATCCTGAGGAAAGAGAAAAAAGCTTCAGATTACTTGCAGGGATGAACGCCAGGCTTGAAAACGACTCAGCAGATAAGCTGAATGGTTTTCTTCTGCTCTATTTCAACAAGGATTCTTTTAAGGATGATATTTCTCCCGGAGATATTCTACTTATAAAAATAGTACCCCGGCTTATAAAAAACCGCGGAAATCCCTGCGAGTTTGACTACAGGTTTTATATGGAAAACCGTGGATGCAGATATTACTCATTTGTGGAACAAAAGGATATCCTGAAACACATTGTCCCCCTGCACAGGAAGCTTATTCACAAGGCGTTGATAATCAGAGAGGCTGTAACGGAAATGTATAAAACCCTTGGCATCACAGGCGACAGGCTTGCAATTGTATCGGCAATAACTCTCGGCTACAGGGAACTGGTTGACGAAGAACAGAGACAGGAATTCATCAGGGCCGGGGTAATGCATATAATGGCTGTATCAGGTCTGCATGCAGGAATAGTAAGTCTCTTCATCTCAAATATTGTCTTGTTTCTCCGTAAAAAGTTTAAATGGTTAAGTGTAATAATTACACTTTCAGCCCTTTGGATGTTCGCCTTTATAACCGGTCTTTCCTCTTCGGTGCTGAGAGCTGTAATTATGTTTTCATTTCTTCATGCGGGAGGACTGATGCGCAGACATGTGAACAGCATCAATTCGGTTCTTGCCTCTGCTTTTGTGCAGATGCTTATACGCCCGTCTGTTGTTTTTGACTCAGGATTCCTCCTCTCCTACTCTGCGGTAATCTTTTTAATCTGCTTCTACCGCGAATTCTACCTTAAAATTAATTTCAAAAACCGTCTGGCAAACAGAATCTGGCAGGCGGCTCTTGTTACTATAGTAGCCCAACTGGGTACCCTTCCCCTTACCTTAACACTTTTCAACAGGTTTCCGTTATTGTTCCTTATAGTAAATATTGTTGTCGTCCCGCTTGTATCAATTGTAGTGATAGCAGGCTGTCTCATTCCCCTGATTTTCCCGCTAAGGTTTCTTTCTGAATTAATCGCCCGGGGACTTGACTTTATCGCCGGATTCATCGGGAAAATTGTTCACTTTGCTTCAGACCTGCCATTTTCAACCTTAAATAATATCGGAATGACGGGCATTGAGTGCCTTTTGTTGTCGGGATTTATCTTTTTCTTCCTGCAGTGGATGATTAATAAAGAAACTGTCATTATTAAAGTCCCGCTTGCAATCCTTCTTCTATTCATAACGACAGGGTCTATAAAGGATATTGTCAATAAAAGATCAGCAGAGCTTATCGTGTACAATTCTTTAAACAGCACCTGTGTGGCTTTAAGGGAGGGAAAGACTCTGAATATTTACCATAATTCAGTTTCAGTGCCGCCCGAGCCTGCAAGACATGCTTCGGTAACGGGACTAAAAATAGAGAAGCAGAATTTGAACACAGGCACAATATTACTTAAGGCCGGGGGAAAAATAATTTGTATTACTGATCATATTTCAGCCGGAATATTAAATTTCCAGGAACCTGTCATTTTTATTCTTAAGGGAAGGAAGCCGTCAGTTGATAAAGAAATTATTGGTAAGGTTAATGATATTTTAGCAATTGTCATTTCTTCCGAAGCTGGATCAGGTTATAAAATTCCCGGGATAAAGAAGGAAGACAGGCTATTTTACGTGGGGAAATCAGGGGCATTCAGGATGAATCTTGCAATCGGAGAGATTGCAGGGCAAAAACCCGAAAGTATTATCAAATAATTCATAAAAATACTTGAGTATTTTTCCATTATTGTCTTACTTTGCCTTGTTCTTTTAAATAGCAGACATGAGAATAGTTATTGCCGGGGCAGGAGAAGTCGGGACGCATCTTGCGAAGATGCTTGCCAGCGAGGATCATGAAATAATTCTTATTGATATTGAGGAAGAGAGGCTTAAGCCTATCGAATCAAGCATTGATGTCCTTACGTACACCTCCTCAGCGACTTCAATCAGGACTCTTCAGGACATACTTCAGAAAAAAACCGATCTTTTCATTGCGGTAACCCACTGGGAAGATACAAACATTACTTCATCGATACTTGCAAAGAGATTCGGTGTGATAAAAACAATTGCCAGGATAGACAACCTTGAGTACCTTGAGCATTCCACATCCGAGTTCTTCAAGTCACTTGGAGTTGATTCACTGATTTATCCCGAACTGATAGCGGCAAGAGAAGTGCTGGGACTTCTGCATGAGACAGGCACTACGGAATTCATGGAGTTTTCCGGCGGCAAACTGGCAATGTTTGTTCAGAAGCTTGATGAAAAAGCGCCGATAATAAATAAAAGTCTGGAAGAGATTGCCCTTACCAACAAGACCGACAAATACAGGGCTGTTGCCATAAAACGTAATGACAAAACTATAATTCCAAGGGGTAATGAGCAGTTCATGGTTGGTGACCTGGTATACGTTATTTCTACGCATGAAGGTATTGACGAAATGATGGCCACTTCGGGGAAGGAAAATTTTGAAGCCAAAAGCATCATGATACTTGGCGGAAGCAGGATAGGCAAGCACGTGGCTCTTTACATGCAGAAGACATGTGAGGTGAAACTTATCGATTCTGACCCGAAACGATGTGAAGCGCTGGCTGAAACACTTTACAACACGCTTATAATAAACGGCGACTGCCGTGACATAGACCTTCTGGAAAGAGAGGGAATATCAAAAATGGATGCATTTGTTGCCGTTACGGGGAACTCGGAAACAAATATCCTTTCGTGCCTTCTGGCAAAAAAGATGGGTGTAAAGAGGACCATTGCCGAGGTCGAGAATATGGAATATATAAATCTCGCAGAGAATTCAGGAATTGACACTATAATAAACAAGAAGATATCAGCAGCAAGCAGAATATTCCGCCATACATCAAACCCAAATGTCACCCAGGTAAGATATATGACCGGGACAGACGCAGAAGTGCTTGAATTCATCGTACCTCCCGGTGCAAAGATTACAAAGGGCACTCTCAGGGGAATTGATTTCCCGAAAGATGCCATAGTCGGAGGAGGGACAAGGGATGGAGTGCCGTTTATTGCTACCGGTGATACTATAATAAAAGCGAACGACAAAGTGGTTGTTTTCACCCTTCCGTCAGCCTACGAAAAGATCTCGAAATTCTTCACCTGACAGGTAAAATGATCAACTTCAGGATAATTGCCAGAGTCATCAGCCAGATGCTGATTATTGAGGGCTTGTTTATGGTATTGCCTGCACTGGTTTCCCTGATTTACGGTGAAAAAGTACTCTCTTCCTTTATCTACTCTTCAATAATTACACTTGTAACAGGTATTCTTGCGTTTACGCCTTTGCGGAAAGAGGAAAAAGTATACAGCACAAGAGAAGGCTACATACTTGTTGGAGGGATTTGGATTATATTCAGCTTATTTGGGACACTTCCCTTTATTTTCAGCGGAGTTGCAGGAAATTTTACCGATGCATTTTTCGAGACCGTTTCAGGATTCACGACAACCGCAGCATCAGTTTTCACCGACATTGAATCTCTGCCGAGGGGAATAGTGTTCTGGCGATGTCTCATGTCATGGATTGGCGGAATCACAATAATTGTAATAGCTCTTTCAGTTTTTCCGGTATTCAAAGCAATGAATATTCAGCTCTCAGTAACCGAATTCTCGGGACAAATGACTGAAAAACTGCACCCGAAAACAACAGATACAGCCAGGAGGTTTATCGCACTTTATATTACACTGACTCTAATTGAAGCAATTATGCTCAAAGCCGGAGGCATGTCATTTTTTGATTCGGTCTGCCATTCCCTCTCCACCATTTCAACAGGCGGATTCTCTTCAAGAAACGATAACATGTCTGCCTTTTCTTCACCATATATACAATCAGTCATCATTATATTTATGTTTCTCTCAGGCACTAATCTCTCATTTATATATTTTGCTGTAAAACGAAACTTCAAGAAGATAACTGGTGATACTGAATTCAGACTCTATTTTGGTGCATTAGTGTTTTTTTCTCTCATAGCAGGGTTGATTCTTGTGATAAATAAAACCATGCCGGCCGGGAATGCATTTATGGCAGGATTTTTTAACACCGTGTCGGTCATAACCACCACAGGTTTTTACACACATGACTATAGCACCTGGGGAGGGCTTCTGATACTACTGATATTTCTTCTAATGTTTCCTGGAGGAATGGCAGGGTCAGCAACCGGCGGAATAAAAATGATAAGGATGATCACCATCTTCATCAATTCACGGAAGGAGGTCCGGCGGCTGATTCATCCTGAAGCTTATCTGCCGGTTTTCATCGACAGGAAAATCATTGAGCAGAGTGTTGTTTACAATGTCCTTGTTTTTGTCACTCTCTATTTTCTGATAATGTGCACCGGAGCGTTTCTGATATCGTTAATGGGATACGATATTATTACTTCCTTCAGCACATCCGCCTCAATGCTTGGAAATATTGGTCCGGGCATTGGCACATTTGGGCCTTTCAGCAATTATGCATCACTTCCTCTTCCGGGGAAATGGATAATGTCGGCGCTTATGCTTATTGGCCGTGTGGAAATACTGGCACTGCTGGTCTTGTTTACAAGAACATTTTACAAAAGATAATCACAATTCAAGGACTCCAAGTCCCTGCCTTAAGACCACTACCTCATCCCACGTGCAATCTACTATCGTAGAAGCCTCATTTCTGCCATATCCTCCGTTAATTATCACATCGGCAAAATCCTTGTATTTCTCATAAATAAGTTCAGGATCCGTTGTATATTCTATTATCTCATCCTG
>JABUEV010000211.1 GCA_013314865.1 Bacteroidales bacterium
TGTGACCGGTACAAACGGCAAAACAACAACAAAAGAACTCGTTGCTTCCATCCTCGGGAAAAAGATGAAGGTCCATTTTACACGCAGTAACCTTAACAACGAGATAGGTGTTCCGCTCACAATCCTTTCAGCCCCGCCTGATACTGAATTTATGGTGATTGAAATGGGCGCAAATCATATCGGCGAAATACGAACATTATGCAATATCGCCAGACCTGACTTCGGTATAATAACAAATATCGGAACAGCACATATTGAAGGTTTTGGATCATGGGAGGGAGTTGTAAGGGCTAAAACTGAACTGTACGAATATCTCAGGAAGGTAAACGGAATTGCTTTTTACAACGATGAAAATAATATTCTTAAACAGAAAATATTCAGACTGGTGAACAGGGCTGTCCCGTTTTCAGCACCAGCCGGCATCCCTCTTTCGGTTCAGGCTGTGCCGTCAGAAAACTACCTAAGGGTAGTAATAACATACCGTAATGAATCACATGAGGTTTCGACAAAATTGTTCGGATCCTATAACCTTGAAAATATCAAAGCCGCCGTGGCAATAAGCCTGTTTATGGGTGCCGGCATGAATGACATTGTTGACTCATTGCAGAATTACAACCCGGCAAACAACAGATCTCAGTTTAAAAAGACTGACAGGAACACCCTTATATGCGACTCATACAATGCAAATCCGACAAGCATGTCGCTGGCTCTGAAAGATTTCTCAGCTCTCAAAGCCGGCAGGAAAATGGTAATCCTTGGAGACATGTTTGAACTTGGGCCTGTATCAGATGAAGAGCATCAGAAAATCCTTGATCTTGTTGGTTCACTCAATTTCGACAGGGTTTTCCTTGCAGGTCCTGTATTCTGCAAAATGAACAAGGAAAAAAGTTTTATGTGCTTTAAAAATACCGAATTACTGTGCGAGGAGCTTAAAAAGAATCCTGTTAACGGTTACCATATTCTTATTAAAGGCTCAAGAGGAATGTCGCTTGAAAAGACTTATGATTTGTTATAGAAGCATTTTGCATTTTTACTTATTGCCCTCCGAATGTAATATTTATAAGCAGGACCTCTGATTTACTGCCTGACCTCGTACGTGGTCCCCATAAGCCGTATCCTGAGGAAACTATAAAATGTGTGTTTCCTTTTTTCAAATAACCGTAGCTGAGCTCATAAATTCCCCGTGTAATATAATTCAACGGCCACATTTGACCATTATGGGTATGGCCTGAAATCTGAAGGTCTACACCGTTTTTGACAGCTTCATCAAGATTCAACGGCTGATGATCGAGAAGGATAAGAGGTCTGGACTTATCAGTATTCTCCAGTATTTTTGCAAGGGGGAGGCGATCTTTCCCGTAATACCTGCGCGAATCACGGTCAAGCCTTCCGGCAACCTGTATTCCACCATCAAGAATTACTACTTCATCTTTCAGTACCCTTATTCCCTTACTTTCAATATATGGTATCGTCTTGTCAGCCCCTCCTATGAATTCATGATTGCCTGTGATTGCGTACATGCCAAATCTGCACCTTGGACAGTTGAAGTATTTAAGCAGGTCACCGCGCATCACAGGTCCGACTTCACCGTCAACCACATCTCCGACAAGAAAAATGACATCAGGCTTCATCGAGCCAAGCGTCGCAGAAAGCTTTTTTATGCTCCGCTTACGGATCACACTTCCGAGATGGATGTCCGAAACTGCTGCAATTCTAAGTTTGTCAGGCCCTTCAGTCTTCTTATGAATAGTAATGTTATATTCCTTTACATGTGGGATAATTGCATTTATAAACCCCGAAGCAATTATTATTACCGACACGCATACAGTAATTATAAATGCCCATTTTTTGTACCACAGAATCTTTTCAGGCCTGATAATACCGGTCAGTCTGCCTGAAAAGTAAATAATGTCAGAAAACAGAAGAAACAGAACTCCGTAAAGCATGAATGCCAGCCAGAAACCTCCGATAATGTTAAGGATATCAGAGACAACAGAAGAATGACGTGTTTCAAGTATTTTGCCTGCAATAAAGGCTAAAGCAAGAATGATAAACACCAGAGTATACAGAATCCTGAAGTTGCCGGCCTTTGCAATTGAGTTGTAACCTTTTAGGAATATGTAAATATTTGCGAGTGAATATATTGTAAAGACAACTGTGAAAAAGATAACAATCTGGCTGTTTTTCATCCCTTGTAATTCTTATTTATTCTGTTAAAGGTTTTGTTTCCCTTAAGATAAAACTCAAAAACTACCGATTTGTTCGGAAGTCGGTATTGTGGTTTTATCCCTTTTCCGACGAGTGCCTTTCTTTTTGCTCTCAGAAAAGCCAGATTTCTATAATAATCAGCATGAGCCTTAAATACTGATGATACATTTCTGACCTGTCCTTTGAGAAAGAACATTAAAACTGCCAGTGCGTCAAATAGTTTTCTTAAAAACAAGGTTTTATGTAATTCCTTCTCAGGCAGGTTCTTATAAAGAAGATAGAGGCTGTTTCTGAAATTCAGATAAGTTTTGTAAGGCGATTCGTAACCCAGGGTTCCTCCTCCCACATGAAAGACAACTGAATCAGGGATAAAAGTCACTTTATAGCCTGCATTATGAAATCTCCAGCACAGGTCAACCTCTTCCATGTGTGCAAAAAAATCAGGGTCGAAACCGCCGCATTTCTGCCAGGCCTCCGCCCTTACCGCCATGCACGCACCGCTGGACCAGAAAATCTCAGCAGGGTCATCATACTGACTGGTGTCTTTCTCAACACTTCCGAAAATCCGTCCCCTGCAGTAAGTGAAGCCATACCTGTCAATAAAACCTCCGGCAGCGCCTCCGTACTCAAAATAATCCTTTTTCTGAAAGGAGAGAATCTTTGGCTGACAGGCAGCCACATCAGGATTATTTTCGAGATGATTGATGAGAGGTTTTATCCATCCAGGCGTGACCTCAATATCGGAATTAAGCAGAACATAATATTCAGCTTCTACTTCTGAGAGCGCTCTGTTATATCCTTCAGCAAAACCAAGGTTTGAGTCAAATCTTATAAGTTTTAAATTCGGAAAATTCTCAGATATCCAACTGCATGAATTGTCGGTTGAGCCATTATCTGCCACAATGGCAGTTGTACTGTCATCTGTTGTGAAATCCACAACCTTAGGAAGGAATTTCCTGAGAAAATCCAATCCGTTCCAGTTAAGAATCACGACAGCTGTCCTGGCCATTGTTAAAAGGTTTTTTATGTTTCCATCTTCTGTGGCTCCATATCCAGAATTCAGGCGCGGAGCGGATTATTTCCTCCAGTCTTCTTGTATGTGTCTCAGTAACAGTATACTCAGGAAAGTCTGCCGGATTTTCAATTAGAACTTCAGCTGTTACTGTGTAATATCCTCTTCCTGATTTCTGGATATTAAGAAACAGAACAGGCATATTTAATCTTACAGCAATCTTTTCCGGCCCAAGATACACAGGAGTATCCTGGTTAAGGAAGGGTGTCCAGTACCTTATGTCCGGTTTTGCAGGTGTCTGGTCTGCTATAAAAGCGTACATTGCCCGTATGTTTTTATCTCTGTTGACGGCAATATTCCGTATTATTTTTGACATAGGCACCATTTCTATGCCGTTTCTTGACCGGAGTCTGAACATGAATCTGTCAAAATGTTTGTTCTGCAGGGGTTTGTAGATGCACACATTTTTATAGCGGGTGTAGAGGCTGACAGAGACCAGCCATTCCCAGTTGTTGTAGTGACCTACCAGCAGAGCGAGATCCTTTCCTTGTTCAAAAAATTTCTCAAGAAGTTCAGGATTAGTCAGCCGGAAACGTTTCATCAGCTGGCTGTTACTCATGTGTGTCAGCTTAAGGGTCTCAACAATAATGTCGGCCAGATGCCGGTAAAAACGCTTCTCAATCGTAAGACGCTCTTCCGGTGTCTTTTCAGGAAATGCGCTCCTGAGATTTTCACTGACAACCTTTTTCCTGTAACCGGGGAAATAGCATAAAAGAATGAAGAGGAAATCGGAGAAAAGGTACAATATTCTCAGAGGCAGAAGAGTAATCAGCCAGTTAAGCCCGTAAAAAAAGTAAAAGCCGATCCTCCCCATTCTTTCAGTCTTTTGTGTTTAATTTGAAATCAGCAATCAACGAAAGCATTTCAGGGTGTACGAGGCCGTTTGTAGCTACTATCTCTTCACCTGTGACTCCTTCCGGATTTCCTGAGAAATCAGTCACCGTTCCGCCGGCTTCAGTCACCAGGAGCATACCTGCGGCAATATCCCATGGATTAAGACTGTACTCGTAGAAAACTTCAAATCGTCCGCAGGCTACATAGGCAAGATCAATGGCAGCTGATCCCAGTCGGCGGACTCCATGTGTGGATTTGAGGAGTCTCTTAAGAAAGCTCATGTACTTATCGAGCCTTGTAAAATCATCGTACGGAAAACCTGTCGCCACCAGCGATCCAGCCAGATCAGGTATGCCCGACACATGTATCTTGTTGCCGTTAAGCCTTGAGCCTCCTCCCCTCCAGGCACTGAACAACTCATTCCCGGAAGCCTCATATACAACACCTGCGATAATCTCATCATATTCCTTCAGTCCCAGACTTATTGCATACGGATGCAGACCATGCAGGAAATTTGTTGTACCGTCAAGCGGGTCTATAATGAAAGTATATCTCTCGCCATTCAATGAAACTGTCCCTTCCTCTGCAAGAAAACCTGCTCCGGGTATGATGCTTTTGAGTTTCTTTACCAGCATCTTTTCTGATTCCTTGTCAACATAGCTGACAAAATCATTCAGACCTTTTGTTTCTGTCTTTCTGATATCAAACGATTCAGATTCCCTGATTACAAATCTGCCTGCCTCTGCGGCAGCCTCCTCCATCAGTGAGCATATCTTTTCGGCATTCATAATTCAATCATCTGTGAGTTCAACATTTATATTGCCATTACCTGCCAGATCTTTAAGAACTACCTTTTTTATCCTGCCTGCAAGCTCATTTCTCCATGGATATTGTACTCTAAGGTAGTTGCCGGTAAAACCTTCAATCATTCCCTCCCTGCGGCTGTGTTCGAATAGGACTTCAGCTGTCTTTCCTTCATTCAACCGGTAAAACTCATTGCGTTTTAGAGCTGAAAGCTCCAGCAGTCTTTTGCTTCTTCTTTCTCTGTCGGCCCATTT
>JABUEV010000212.1 GCA_013314865.1 Bacteroidales bacterium
TTGTCACCATTTCAGATGCAAGATTCACCGAGGCACTTGCAACACCTTCCTGACTGCCCAATTTTTTTTCAATATTCAGGGCACATGAAGCACACGACATTCCTGTAACCGGGAACTGTCTGACGGTAAGCTTCCCGTGTCGCACATTTATTGTATTTTCAGAATTCGTGGCCATCATTCGGAACAATCTTAATAAACAACAATGTATGTATTTGATTGTTTAAATTATTGTTAAGTAAATTAAACTATCAACGGGAAACAGGATACCAATGTAGCACCATATTTCTTACCTTTGGTTTCAAAGTTACAATCTCACTTAAAAATCTGATATCATGAAAAAGATACTTTTCGTAATTGCATTGATTACCTTATCCGGCATTTCATTAAGAAGCCAGGAAAATACAGCCGGAACCGGCAAAGTTTTGACAAATGCGACTGTCGCGCAGGTAGCGGTAGTGGTGAGGGATATTGACAAAGCCCGTAATGAATGGGCAAAGGTGCTGGGGGTGCAAGCTCCCGAAGTCAGTATAGCTGAATCCCATCCTTCAAGACCGACATTATACAGGGGGAGTCCTACCGATTCAAAGGCAAAACTTGCCTTTCTCAGAATGGACAACCTGCAGATAGAGCTCATTGAACCTATGGGAGGCAAAAGCACCTGGCAGGAATTCCTCGACACTTACGGTGAAGGGATTCATCATATTGCATTTAACGTGAAAGACATAAACGGAATGGAAAAGAATTTTGAACTGCGGGGCATGCCTACTGTAATGAGCGGCGGATGGGACGGCGGAGCCTACAGTTACATTGATGCCACAAAACAACTTGGATGTGTCCTTGAACTTCTTGAAAACTTCAGATAAGATTATTTTAAACTTTAATAACTAATAACATGTCGTTGACAGAAAAAATAGCTGCGGATCTTATTTCGGCAATGAAATCAAAGGAGACGGTTGCCCTTGAAGCTCTCAGGGCTGCCAAAACAGCTTTTCTGCTGGCAAAATCTGAAAAAGGGCCCGATGCAGTCCTTACCGCTGAAGAGGAATTGAAAATAATTCAACGGCTGGTAAAGCAAAGAAGGGAGTCCGCTGAAATATACAGGGAGCAGAACCGGCCGGACCTTTATGAGAGAGAGGTTGCCGAGGCTGACGTACTTGAAAAATACCTTCCGGCAAAAATGAGCGATGAGGAATTGACCACTGCTGTAAGGGCAATCATAGAACGCACAGGAGCAAAATCACTTGCCGACATGGGAAAAGTGATGGGGATTGCCGTTAAGGAGCTTGCCGGAAAAGCTGACGGGAAAGATATTTCAGCAAAGGTTAAACAGCTTCTTGGTTAGTAATGCCAACATAGTCTGATGATTAAGACTTAGCAGGATAAACTTCTTCTTAGTCAGAGCGAGAGGGAATCAGTAGATTCTGTCAGTCACTGATAAAAAGATTTTTGCCGGAATATTCCGGATCACAGGTCAGGTTTACCTTTAATTTACGCCACCCTGCCTCATCTCCTGGTGTGGGAATATGGGTCAGATGCACTTCACAGTCGCGCAAAAGCTTAAGGTTCTCAAGTGCCATCTTTGCAGCCGGATTGGATAAAGCGCTTATTCCGAGCACTATAAGTGTCTCGTCAACATCGAGGCTTACCATTTTGCCGTCAAGGATATCTTTTTTGAGGTGTGTCACCGAGTCAATGATATTTACCGGAAGGAGATAGAGTTTGTCAGGCAGTCCTGCCAGATGCTTGGCTGCATTAAGAATCAGGCTTGATGAAGCCTGGAGAAGCGGTGAATTTTTGCCTGTAATAATTGTACCGTCGTGCAGTTCGATTGCGGCACCGCTGAAGATGCCGTCATTGCCTTTACCGCAATTCCTGGCTTCTTCAGCAGCCTTACGGGCAGGTATCACAACCCGTCTGTCAGTCACATCAGCTCCGGCCTTTTCCATAATCTGGTTCATCCTGTCAAGTGTTTCCTTCTCCACAAGGCCCATGGCATACTCAACCGCGCATCTGAAATATCTCCGGATTATTTCCTGGTACGAAGCTTCCTTTATCACATCATGGTTCACAATCCCTGTACTTGCCCTGTTGACACCCATGTCGGTGGGCGACTGATACATTGTTTCACCGCCAGTTATCTTTTCAATAATTCTTTTAAGAAGGTGAAAAGCCTCGATATCCCGATTATAATTTACGGTCTTTATATTGTAAGCCTTAAGGTGATGTTCATCAATGAGAACCCTGTCCTCAAGGTCAACCGTTGCAGCTTCATAGGCAAGATTTACCATGTGGTCAACGGGAAGATCCCAGATAGGGAATGTTTCAAACTTGGCATAACCGGCTTTAACGCCTCTTTTATAATCGTGGTAAAGATTGCAGAGGCAGGTTGCCAGTTTGCCACTGCCAGGTCCAGGACCGGTGACCACAACTATTGGCTTTGAAGTTTCAATGTATGGATTGGCGCCATATCCAAGATCACTCACAATCAGATCAACATCAGCAGGATAGCCTTTAATAGGATAATGCAGGTAAACCTTTATGCCTCTTAACTGCAGTTTGTTTCTGAAGAGCTTAACCGGTGCCTGGTTTTCATACCGGGTTATCACCACTGCCCTTATATCTATACCCCATTCCCGGAAGTCATCAATGGTTTTCATTGCATCAACATCATAAGTGATGCCGAAATCTGCCCTGACCTTCTTTCTTTCAATAGCTCCTGCATGAATACAGAGAATGACATCAATCTTGTCTTTCAGTATTTGAAGAAGCCGCATCTTTACATTCGGATCAAAACCCGGCAAAACCCTTGATGCATGATAATCGTACAATATCTTCCCTCCAAATTCAAGATAGAGTTTCTGGTTAAACCTTTGAACTCTCTCAAGAATGGCAGATGTCTGTTCCTTAAGATACTTCTCACTGTCAAACCCTGTCCTCTTTGAAAAATCCATTACTCAATCCTTCCTGATTTCTTAGTCTGAAATAAAAGCTCAATATTAAGAAAATTTCAATTCCGGTATTCTTTTTTTCTAAGTTGTGCTTCCGCTTCCCGCCTTTGCCGACCTTCGGTCAGCTCCGGCGGGCAAAGTGCGGAACTGACTCACTACGTTCGTCAGAGTCGTTTAGTCCCTTCGTCTCTTAGTCCCTTAGTCACTACGTCACTTCGTCACTTCGTCCCTTTGTCTCTCCGTCCCTATGTCACTTCGTCCCTTCGTCCCTTTGTCTCTCCGTCCCTATGTCACTTCGTCTCAACCGCATCCTTGTTAAGTTCGTAAGAAAATCCCTTCTCAGATGCGTTCATAACCAACACCTTAAACAATATAAGATTTGCAATTATAGCCTCAGCCCGGTAGGATGATATACTTGCAATCTTTTTGAACTTTGAGATTGTAATTGAACCATTATTTTTTAAATAGTCCATGAGCAAGTTTTCCGTCTTACCAAATTTTACCATCACCCCTTTCTTCTTTCCTTCCTTTCTCCAGACCTGAAGAAGCACCCTGTTAGCTAAAAGGTTCTGGTCGTTATGCCTGAAATAAGTGATCCATCTGCCTTTTTCATCCTTTACCTGGTAAGGTCTTTTATCTCCTTTTTCAACCTGGACTTCGACAATTGTTTTTTCTCCTGCGTAATGCTGTTTCAGGCTGTATTTTATTTCGGGTCTGCAATACAGAACCGCGGCTGTCTCTACCATGTAAATTTCCTCGTCCGACTGAACACCTGCTATACTGCCATTGTCCCTTACGCCTATCAGGATCTTGCCACCGTCGCTGTTTGAAAAAGCTACGAGTGTCCTTGCTATCTTCCTGCTGTCGGAAACACAAAACTTGAAATCAAGCTGTTGATTTTCCCCTCCTTCTATCAGCTCCCGCAAATATCTGGTCATATTTCTGAAATTTAGAAATACCCGGAGTCACTCTTCCTATCCGGTAAATTTGATTATTAAATACTATGGAATTAAATGCGCCGG
Source organism: Bacteroidales bacterium (assembly GCA_013314865.1). Taxonomy (GTDB): domain Bacteria; phylum Bacteroidota; class Bacteroidia; order Bacteroidales; family VadinHA17; genus LD21. Next base: position 3,971 of record JABUEV010000212.1, read on the forward strand.
TTAAACTGCTTTAATATTCTCTGCCAAAAATAGTATTCATTTGAATAAGATACCATTTTCAGGTTCGTAATTTAAAAACAATAATTAAATTAATGCCTGTTAAACATTTTCTGAAGCACGGAAAACAAAAACAAATAATTAATTGTCATTAAGAGTAAGTAATCCTGATAAAAATGAAAATAAACGTCAATAAGGAAATCACATCTGCTGAGGTTCAGATGGAAGGAGCAAAGAATGTAAAAATGAAAATCCTCATTGGTTTGAAGGATGAATCGGACAATATCATAATGAGGCATTTTACAATCTCACCCGGAGGCAACACCCCGTACCATCAGCATAATTATGAACATGTGATAAAGGTTGAAAAGAACAAGGGTATTGCTGTTGATGAGAACGGGGTTGAACACGAGGTCAAAGAGGGACAGAGTATATTTGTCAGGCCAAATGAAAAACACCAGTTCAGGAATCCTTTCAGTAACGATTTTGAATTCCTTTGCATCATTCCTAATCCTGAAAAGATCAAAAGCTGATATTTTAAGCCAAGAGTCCTTTATCTGCCGGCGTATGTGATTTAAGGAATTAACGGAACCCGGGCAACTGTACTCGCCCGGGTTTTCAGTGCGTGCGCAGGTACCAGTCGTTGTATTCTTTAATTATATCCTCGATATTGATGTTTTTGTATCCTTCCTGCTTATTTTCAATCTTCTTTGCAAGTTCAGGGTAGTCTCTTACATAGTCTGCCATGTTTTTGCTGAATTTCATCAGGAACTTCAATCCAAACTCAAACAGCTCCGTATCACCCTTTTTCATGGCAAACTCATCTGTCCAAAGTTCATCTTCTTCAAGCAGGATGGCTTTGGCAAGATCCGAAAGAGAAATCTTGTCCCAGTATGCCACCTTAGTCCTGTCCTCGTCATAATACCATACATAATATTTTATCGGGCCGTTCACCTTTCTCATAATGAAATTATCGGCATGAGTGCTGTTGGTAAACATGCGGTGAAAACTCTCATAATACCGTGGACCAACCTGATAGGCTTTCAGTTCCTTAGGGGTATATTTCACACGAGTTTCACGGTTGTTTGTGTCGGTGTACAGGAAGGTCATCCTCTGGTTCAGCCAAAGGTTGGTATTAAGCACATACCCTTTCAAAGTGTCACCTTTGACAGTTATCACATATCCGGGGTGAAAGCTTCCCCGCT
>JABUEV010000213.1 GCA_013314865.1 Bacteroidales bacterium
TGCACTTCAGAGCCATCGGTCATTTCTATATATCCTCCTTCCTTCCGGATATACTTCCTCACAAATCTCAGGTTTACCAGGTGGGAATTGTGAGACCGGAAAAAATTGCGGTCGCCAAGGAGATACTGAAACTCTTTCAGGTGTTTTGAAACCAGTATCTTCCGTCCCCCTACAACATAAAACCATGAATAACTGCGGTCTGCTTCTATTCTGATTATATCTCTGGGGTTGAGGTATTCCATACCGTCTGCAGTGGGTATGGCAAGTCTTGAAGGATGCGTTGTTTTAAGATTCTCAATAAGGGTCTTTAAATTCTCGTTACTGCTGTAATTCTTTTCCTCCCTTTTAAAGAGCACTTTATTTACTGCTTCGATGAATTCGGTTATATTGACCGGTTTAAGAATATAATCAACTGCACTGTATTTTATCGCCTTTATTGCATAATGGTTGAAGGCGGTTATGAAAATCACTTCAAAAGTCTTCTCCGGGAAATATGAGAGAAGGTCAAATCCTGTACCATGAGGCATTTCAACATCAAGAAAAACAAGGTCAGGCTTAACCTCCCGGATTTTCTCAACTCCCTCGTCAACATCGTATGCCCTTTCTTTGACTTCAAGCGAAGGACAATACTCGCCAATTATTGAAGAGATGAAATCAACCGCATCTCTCTCATCATCAACAATTATGGTTTTAAGTTTCTTGCTCATGTCATTACCGGTATGTGTATTTCAACGCGTGTTCCTAAAGGCTCGCCGTCCTGACCTTTCAGGTCGGTTGTGATTGTTTTCATGCTTGTTCCGTACAGCTCATTAACAAGATCAAGTCTCGATGCTGTGATTTGGGTTCCCAGTGAATTATGATTTTTCTTTTTTTCCGAGTTCCTCTCGCGGGCAGCATCACGGCCAATGCCATTGTCTTCGATTATGCAGTTAAGATAATCCTCTTTCAGTTTTATGCAGATTTTTACAAATCCTTTTTCGGTCTTAGGCATCAGTCCGTGGCAGATGGAGTTTTCGACATATGGCTGTATCAGCATTGTAGGCACTTTGTACATGAGTGTATCAATTTCCTCATCCACTTTTATTTCATATTCAAACCTGTCCCTGAACCTCAGACTCTCAAGCTCAAGATAAAGCTTAAGGGCATCCAGTTCGTCCTGAAGGGATACTGAAGTGTGCTGGGAATTTTCCAGGACCCTGCGCATCAGATTGGAGAATTTGGTAAGATAGTTGTTTGTAGCCAGCTTGTCGTGCTGATACATATAATACTGAATGGAATTCAGGGTGTTGAAGATAAAGTGTGGATTCATCTGCTGGCGAAGATTAGCCTGAGTTAACTCTGAAATCCTCCTGTTCATCTCACTTAGACTTCTTTTCGCTTTCAGTTTTGACCCCCTGAATAGCAAATAGCCTATGGCAAATGTCAGGACAAAAAATCCAGTGAAGGCATAATTCAGCAGACGGTTGTTTTTAAGCCTGAGCGATAAAAGTTCAAGTTCCTTGTTGTGATTGTCAACCTCATAACGCAGTCTTGCATTGGTAAGGCCTTGAATGTTCTGGTTGGTAACAAAGGCATCGTAATACTTCTTGTACTGTACATAGCTCAGGTAGGCATTGGCCGTATCAGCATTTCTCAAAAACAAATTACTCATGTCCAGATAGATCCATTGAAGATCATAAAGAGAATTACTTTTTATGCCATATTTAATAGCCTCCTGGTAATATTTCAATGCACTCTGGTACTTTTTCAGATCCCTATAGATTGTACCCAGATTTCCCAGAATATTTGAAGATGAAGCATATTCCCCCGCTGGAATGCTGTATTTCAAAGCAAGTTCATAGCTTGAAATTGCCAGGTCATACTTTTTTTCAAGGTAGTAATTCCATCCCAGGTTCGCAAGATTTAATGCAATGTTGACGGTATCGTTTGTTAACACGGCGATATCGAGCCCTTTCTTTAACAATGAATCAGCCTTGTTGAAATTTCTTTTTGGAGAACCAATCGAATCACCGCAGAAGGAAGTACCCAGACGGTAGTACCCGAATGCTATACGTGCGGAATCCTTCTCTGCCTTGCCATAATCAATAACCTGCTGAAAACTGGATCTGTGCCCTGAGAGATCTCCTATAGCATCATATACCTGAGCTATATTAATATAAATCCTGGGAATGTAACCTTTAATACCCTGTTTCTTTGCCGCAGAAACTGCTTTTTCATATGATTCAATGCTTTCCTTGAAAAATCCTGTCTGATAATAATATCTTCCCATAAAAATCAAAGCTCTCACAGTAATCTCCGGTTCATTAAGTTCAACAGATTTATCCAGAGCAATCTTGGCTTCCTCCTGGGCATTACCCAAATCATATGTAAGAAAGTAATATTCAGCAGATAGCAGATGAAGATCCGGAGGAGTATCAATTTTCTGCTTTTTACATATCAGAAGGGCCGTATCTATACTAGCCTTCAACTCATTCCGCATTACCGGTTTGGCAGATAGATACCTGAATCCCTCCTTTATAAGTTTATTAATCCTTGCAGTATCCTGCTCTCCTGATCTTGCCGGCAATTTTATATTCAGCCTGTCAGGTGAAACTGCCGGGTTTCCTGCTGTCTGAAGACCTGCAAGCAACAGAAATATTAAGAAAATGTGCTTTGTTGCTTTCATAACCACACCATCGTTTAAAATCTATTGTAAAACAGATTATTAATAGACTTATGCTGTTTCATTATTTTCCTGCCCGCATAATTTGCCATTTATTAAATCCGCATGATTTGTCAGCCGTTAAATAAGCGAAAAAGAATGCTTACAATTCATGCCCGGTAAAATCAAACTTATGCAAACATGAAATTAGAATTTAATTCCATAATTGTACAAAATGACTTTACGAATTGCATTTCTGACTTTACAATTAACATACTGTTCCTCTTATAAACTTTAATTATTTTTAATGTTAATTACTTAACAGACCATTCTGACAATGATTAAAAAATGCTTTATTTGTTTTATTGTTCACGAATTATTAATCATAATGCAAATTACACCAAATATCCGGATATTAGTTTTATTCGCTTCCTCTTGAACCTTCTAATCGAATAAAAATACACTGACATCATGAAGACAAAGCTTCAGAAGATACTTATTAACAAGGCATTAATAACAATAACCTGTTTGATTTCATCATTCTTTCTGAACGGACAGGTATCATTAACTGAGCAGGAATGGGTACTTCCCACTTACCTTCCGGGTCCTCCCGATAAGAATCCGGTTTTTTTCAAAGGGGAATCATATCAGGGTGCCTCCAGATATGTTTACCCCTATGCTCTTAATGATGTAATATCAACTGAAAAGACAGACAAGGCATGGAAGGCGTTAATACTTGAAAATGAGTTTATTAAATTATGTGTCACTCCAGAAATAGGCGGAAAGCTTTATTATGCAACCGACAAAACGAACAATTATAATTTCGTATATAAGAACAATGTGGTTAAGCCGTCGAATATAGGAATGCTAGGTGCATGGGTATCCGGAGGCATTGAATGGTGTGTTTTGCATCATCACCGGGCTTCAACCTTTCTTCCTGTAGATTATTCAACAAGGGAAAATCCTGACGGGAGTAAAAGCATCATAATCGGTGAAACAGAGCCAAGACACCGTATGAGATGGACAATAGCAATTACAATGTTTCCGGGCAGATCCTTTTTTGAAGCCGAAGTAAAAATACACAATCCCACCCCGTTCACTCATTCATTTCTGTACTGGGCGAATGTTGCAGCTCATACAAATGAGAATTACCAGGTAATATTTCCTCCAAGTGTTACGGTGGCAACTTATCATGCCAAAAACAGTTTCACCTGGTGGCCGATCTCAACTGAAATATACAACGGTCAGGATTTTACCAGGGGAGTGGATATCAGCTGGTGGAAAAATGTTACCAGTTCAAATTCATTTTTCGCGCACGATCTCAGAGAAGACTTCATGGGCGGGTATGACCACGGCAGAGAGGCAGGAACTGTTCACATCGGGGATCATAACATCGTAAAAGGGGCAAAACTATGGGAATGGGGCTCAGGTCCCCGCGGACAGGCAACCGAAGCAAGACTTACCGAAAATGACGGTCCCTACGTTGAAATAATGACAGGTGCCTTCTCGGATAATCAGCCTGACTACAGCTGGATCAGACCCGGAGAGGTAAAAACTTTCAAACAATACTGGTATCCGGTAAAAGATATAGGAGGTTTCAAAAACGCAAATCTCGATGGTGCGTTAAACCTTGAGAAACGGGACAAAAACAGTGTATTCCTGGGGTTTCATTCAACCCGGCCTCTGGAAAAAGTTAAGATTATCCTCAAAAAGAACAATGACATAATACTTGAAAAACAGGCATCCATATCTCCCGAAAAAGCCTTTACCGCCACTTTAAAGATCGGCACCCCGTTCGAAATTACAGAACTTGAAGCTGAAATTATCAACCCCGAAACAGGCAAGCTGATAATATCATATAAACCTGAGTTAATTGACAGACCCGATAGTCTCCCTGAAACAGTCAAAAGGCCTCCATCTCCGGATAAAATTCAAAATATTGAGGAACTATATCTTACTGGCAGGCGAATCGAACAGTTTTATAATCCCACGCTTAATGCAATGGATTACTATAATGAAGTACTGAAACGCGACCCGGGAGACATAAGAACCAATACTGCCGTAGGCAATTTCTATCTTAAAAACGGCAATTATACCTCAGCGAGAAGCTATTTTGCAAGAGCAGTCAAAAGACTTACAAGAGACTACACACGTCCGGACGACTGTGAACCGCTTTACCTCCAGGGAATCACTTTAAAAGCTCTGGAGCTTTATGATGAGGCAGTTGATACTCTTTACCGTGCGACATGGGATCACGCATGGCACTCCCCTGCATTTTATGAGCTGGCTGGAATATCCTGCATCAAAGGCGATTTCCTTAAAGCTCTATATGAAATAAATGAGTCACTGGCTTCAAATGCGCGCAACAATTCCGCCATCAGCCTTAAGGCCTCCATTCAGAGAAGACTGGGCGACTTTGACGGGGCTTTGAAAACCCTTAACGATTTACCGGTTAAAGATCCTCTTGACTATAGAACAATTAATGAATATTATCTTATCCTTCGTGAATCGGGTGAGAAGGCAAAAGC
>JABUEV010000214.1 GCA_013314865.1 Bacteroidales bacterium
CAGACCGGTCCATTATTCTTCGCCGCTTCAGGCCATGCGGCAGATGTTCATTAGGCCGACGGTCTTTGTTTTCGGCAGCACTTTTCTTAAATTTGCCAATTCAAAAGAGGGCGTAATGAAGATATTATATAACGCAGGGATCTATTTGCTTTCCTTCATCACATTGATTATATCTCCTTTCAGCCGTAAGGTTTTGCATTGGAGACAGGGAAGGAGACACTGGAAAGCGTCTTTGAAAAAGAATATCAGACCAGGAGAAAAGTATGCCTGGATTCATTGTGCCTCTCTGGGGGAGTTTGAGCAGGGAAGGCCGCTTATTGAAGCAATCAGGGTGCAAATGCCTGAAGTCAGGATAATTCTGACTTTTTTTTCTCCGTCGGGTTACGAAATAAGAAAGAACTACCAGGAGGCATATTATGTATGTTACCTTCCCGTCGACACTCCATCAAATGCCCGGTTCTTTGTAAAAATTGTCAACCCCCTTTTTGCTGTATTTGTAAAGTATGAATTCTGGAACAACTATATCAGCTCTCTTTACAGAAATAAAATACCACTTTATCTTGTTTCAGGAATCTTCAGGCCCGACCAGCATTTTTTCAGATGGTACGGTTCTTTTTTCAGACAGATGCTGAGTAAGTTCAAACATATATTTGTTCAGGATTACGATTCATACAAGCTGATTGAAGGGATCGGAATAAAAGAAGTGACAATTGCAGGCGACACAAGATTCGACAGGGTCAAAGCTATTGCCAATACGGCGAAGGAGATACCTGTTCTCACTGAATTCAGGGGAGATGAAAAGATGTTTATTGCAGGCAGCAGCTGGGAGCCGGATGAAGAAATAATTGCACAATACATTAATAAATACCCGTTAAGGATGAAATGGGTTTTTGCTCCTCATGAAACAGATGATCAGCACATTAAAAGGATTGAAAAACTTCTCAGGGTTAAGAGTGTAAGATATACTGATTTCAGAAGTGAAGAAGCCGATTCAAGAGTTCTGATAATTAATAAAATAGGACTTCTCTCTTCCGCATATAGATATTCTGCCATGGCTGAAATAGGAGGAGGGTTCGGCAAGGGTATACATAATATACTTGAAGCAGCATGCTGGGGAATACCTGTAATGTTTGGTCCGGTTCACAGGAAATTCAGGGAAGCAGCAGACCTTATAAGGTTGGGCGGAGCAAAGTGCTTCAATAATTACCAGGAGTTTGAATCAATAATCGACAAATGGCTCTCCGACCCTGATGAATACAGTAAAGCTGCCGAAACAGCGGGCAAATATGTCAGTGAAAAAACAGGTGCAACTGACATTATTATGAAAAAAATCGATGAACAGGTTATTAACAAGTGATTTTAACAAATTGTTAAAAACTACAACTTGAAATTTCAGCTTTAATAAAGCTCAGAAGATGTAAATTGCACACCCCTGTTTAACAAAAAATTAATTATTTTGTTTGAGTATATTAATGGCATATAACAATATTGCAATCAATTCTTTAATCCTTAATCTTACTGATATGAAAAGACTTAAGTTACTTTTATCTTCAATTATTCTCTTAATGATGCCTGTCCTTCTTTTCGGACAGGGTGCTACCACATCATCACTAAGCGGTAAAATAACCGACTCACGAGGAGAGCCAATGGCAGGAGCCAGTGTAGTGGCTATACATGCACCTTCCGGGACACAGTATGCTACAAACACTGACAATGCCGGCAACTACCGCATTCAGAACATGAGGGTCGGTGGCCCTTATACTGTAAACATGTCATTCATAGGTTATGCCACCAAGACTTACACAGAAATATATCTGAGACTTGGTGAGACATATGTACAGAATGGCGAGCTGACAGAATCCACAACAGCTCTGCAGGAAGTGGTAGTCACAGCCGGTGTCAGGAATTCAATACTAAGTTCTGCACGTGCAGGCACACAGACTAACGTCAGCAGTCGCGACCTGGCTAATCTTCCAACAATCAGCAGGAGTATCACCGACTTTACCAGGTTAACACCGCAGGCCCAGGGAACCTCTTTCGCAGGACGTGATGGACGTTTTAACACTATCACGGTCGACGGTGCGGCATTCAATAACAACTTCGGATTAAGCAGTAATCCGTTGCCGGGGGGAAATGCCCAGCCTATTGCACTCGATGCAATCGAGGAAATCTCAGTTAACATGGCTCCATACGACGTAAGAATGTCACAGTTTACCGGTGCCAGTATCAACGCTGTCACTCGAAGCGGCGATAACACCTACAAGGCATCAGTGTATACATACCTTAGACCAAAATCATTTACCGGGAACACTGTTGACGGAAATGATGTTGCAGGAGCCAACGACAGAAACTCACAGAACTATGGATTCAGGGTTGGCGGACCAATAATCAAGAACCGTCTCTTCTTCTTTGTTAGCGGTGAGTATGAAGTGGAATCACTCCCTGGTGTAACATGGAAACCAAGCGTCGACGGAGTATCTAATCCAAACCTGAAGATTTCACGTACCCTTGAATCTGACATGGTCAGGGTTAAGAACTTCCTTCTTTCAGAGTATGGTTATGACCCTGGAAAATACAAGGATTTTGATCCTTTCAAAAACCAGAACACCAAGATACTTGCAAGGATCGACTGGAACATCACCAAAGACCACAAGTTTACACTCCGCTACAACGACGTTGTGGGCACTTCAGATCAGGAAACAAATGCTACAAGCGGACCGCCAAATAACCCGAGAAACTCCGGGCGTATCAGCAGTCAGTCGCTTGCTTTCTCCAATTCCTTTTACGGCTTTAAAAACACTGTAAGATCTATTACCGGAGAACTTAACAGTACCTTTAATCCGAAAATTTCGAATAAATTCCTGGCCAGTTACACCTTTATCCAGGATACCCGTACAAGCAACTCGTCACTTTTCCCGTTTGTTGATATCTGGAAGGATGGGGACCAGTATATGTCGTTTGGCTATGAACTTTTCAGCTACAACAATGATGTAACAAACAAAACCCTCAGCATAACAGATAATCTTACAGTAAATTTAAACAAGCATACACTCACTGCCGGTATATCATACGACAGGCTCTTTTTCCGCAACTCATACATTCGTGAGGGAACATCATATTACAGATATGCCTCAGTTGATGACTTCATAAACGGAGCTGACCCGATAGGTTTTGGTGTCACATACGGATATAATGGAGTTGATGCTCCGGGAGCTGAAGCCACCTTTGGTTTTGCTGCAGGATATGCACAGGATGAGTGGCAGATTGTGCGGCAGTTCAAGGTCACTTATGGTGTGCGTCTTGAATACCCTATTTACATTGATAAGCTGGGTGACAACCCAGCCATATCAGCTCTTACATTTGCAGATAACAGAAAAATGGATGTAGGAACATGGCCCAAGAGTCAGCTGATAGTTTCACCAAGAATTGGCTTTAACTGGGATGTGACCGGAGACAGGTCAGTTCAGATTCGAGGGGGATCAGGCATTTTTACCGGCCTTCTTCCATTTGTATGGTTTACAAACCAGCCGACCAACTCAGGACTGATACAGGTGCCTGAGATAGGTTGGGGCACATCAAACAGTGCAAGCATGGCAAATCTGGTTAACCTGGGATTTCATCCCGACTTTAAGGCATTTATTGCAAGCAGACCTGACCTTTTCCCTCAAACACCGGGTGTATTGCCAAGTAATGCCTCTCTCGCCCAGGTGGGAAAAGATTTTAAATTCCCGCAGATTTGGCGTTCAAACCTGGGATTCGATATTGAACTGCCATGGAGCATGATCTTTACCGGGGAAGCAATCTTTTCAAAAGATATTAACGCTGTCAGACAGATAAATCTGAATCTTGCAGCTCCCGCAGGAACAATGACAGGTCCTGACAACAGACCTTACTGGACCACCACCAAGGTGGTTTCCACAGTAAGTAATGCCATGGAACTTACAAATTCTGACCAGGGATACCAGTATTCACTCACAGCCCAGCTAACCAAGAATTTCCGTAATGGCATTGCCGGTATGTTTGCCTATACCTATACCATGGCAAAGGATGTCACTTCCAACCCCGGCTCCGCAGCCTTTTCGGCTTATTCATCAAATACTTCCGTAAGAAGCCTTAATAATCCCGAACTGAGTTTCTCGAATTTCGCTGTTCCGCATAAACTGGTTGGCAATATTTCATACCGCCTTGAGTATGCAAAATATTTTGCAACTACTTTTTCTCTTGTATATCAGGGGTATCAGACGGGCAGGTGGTCATACACCTACTCCAACGACCTGAATGGCGACGGTATTTCGTCTGACCTTATGTACGTACCTGCAAGCGCAACCGAAATTAATTTTGCTGATCAGACGGGCATGACAGCCGCAGAACAACAGCAGGCTTTCTGGGAATATATAAACAATAACGAATACCTGAAGTCAAAGAAAGGAGAATATGTGGAAAGATTCGGACATGTAAAGCCATGGATACACAGATTTGATGCAAAACTTCTTCAGGATGTATTCTCCGATTTCGGCACATCGAGGAAATACACTCTACAGATAAGTGTAGACCTGTTGAATGCAGGCAACCTCATAAATGATTCATGGGGAACATATACCTACAATCCGCTGGCAAGCTATGACAATGTCCGCCCCCTCTCAGTTGTGACAAAGGGAACCTCAACAACAGCTCCTGTCTACAAGCTTAATGCAACATCTATAGATGATTTCAAAAAGAAGACAACCCTCAGCAAGGATATCAGTACTGCAAGTACCTGGGGATGCCTTCTTGGGTTCAGACTTATTTTCTGAAAAGCTTTCTTACTTTTAACAGGGCTGTCCGAAAACGGACAGCCTTTTTTCTGTTAAGAAAATAACGGTTTCGTATCAGACAGATTTTTAGTGACTTTGAGACATAACTGCTTCAGTTATGGTGATTCACATTTACAAGTATCAGACAATCAATAATATACGTCCGGTTAATAACTAATTTGCCAAATGTTAATAAACTTAAAAATTTTATCTTGCTTTGAGCAGACTGCTTGCATAATTTAGCAAATACCCGCTATAAAAATCGGTGGTCGTTTAATCTAATCAGTATCAATAAGTAACAGATATATTTTCAGAATATGGGAGAACTTTTTGTCCATGAATCAGTCATTACCTCAGAAAAGATGGCTGAAGAC
>JABUEV010000215.1 GCA_013314865.1 Bacteroidales bacterium
AAAAGCTTGTTGAAATTAACATAATAAATCTGCGGGATTTTACAAAAGACAGATACAGGACCGTTGATGACTACGCCTATGGTGGCGGTGCAGGTATGGTACTCATGATTGAACCTGTTTTCAGAGCTATCGAAAAACTTAAAGGAGAAAGAGAGTATGACGAGATAATCTATACATCACCGGATGGAAAAAGATTCACTCAAAGGCTCGCAAACCAGCTTTCACTGAAAAAAAATCTTATTATTCTTGCCGGGCACTACAAGGGTATTGACCAGCGGATCAGAGATAATCTGATAACCATGGAGATTTCTGTTGGGGATTATGTACTTTCAGGAGGTGAATTGCCGGCCGCCGTTATTGTTGATGCAGTAGTCAGGCTTATTCCCGGAGCAATCTCTGATGAGCAGTCGGCATTATCTGATTCATTTCAGGATGATCTTCTTGCTCCTCCTGTTTATACCCGTCCCGCTGATTTTATGGGCTGGAAAGTGCCTGATGTGCTTCTATCCGGTAATGCCGCTGAAATTGAGAAATGGAGGCATGAAGAGTCGGTCAGGAGAACAAGGGAACTGAGGCCTGATCTTTCAGGTGATTAAATCTGAAAATTATTATTTTATTCTTCTTTGTTACCACGATCCATCCGCCATCATATATTCACTATTCTTAATTACGTCTGTACCGTTTCCTCATCAAATCAGGTAGTTAATGCAATATTTTGAAATGACAAAAAGCTTTTGTAAAATTGTAAGCTGATTTTCTTAAAATATAACTAATTAATTATCAACAAAATGAAAGCACAGGATTATATTAATCGGGAAGATAAGTATGGTGCTCATAATTACCATCCTCTTCCGGTAGTTCTTGAAAGAGGTGAAGGGCCGTTTGTATGGGATGTTGAGGGGAAAAGGTATTTTGATTTTCTTTCTGCCTACTCAGCAGTCAACCAGGGACATTGCCATCCAAAGATAGTCAATGCACTTAAGGAACAGGCTTCAAGGCTCACTCTTACATCAAGGGCATTTTATAATTCTGTTCTCGGAGAATATGAAGAGTATGTGACAAAATACTTTGGATATGACAAGGTTCTTCCCATGAATACCGGTGCTGAAGCAGATGAAACGGCACTTAAACTATGCCGTAAATGGGCTTATAAAGTAAAGGGAATCAAAGAGAATAACGCAAAAATAATTGCATGCGAAGGAAATTTTCATGGCAGGACCATTACTATCATTTCAATGTCTACCGATCCGGATGCCAGAAATCATTACGGTCCGTACACTCCCGGATTTGTAATAATCCCTTACAACAATATTGAAGCGCTTGAAAAAGCCCTTCAGGATCCGGATGTTGCCGGTTTTCTGGTTGAGCCTATTCAGGGTGAAGCCGGAGTTTATGTTCCTGATGACGGTTACATAAGAAAAGCATATGAACTTTGCAAGGCAAAAAATGTTCTGTTCATTGCCGACGAGGTGCAGACAGGGATAGGCCGCACCGGCAAACTGCTTGCCTGTGACCATGAAGGTGTACGGCCTGATATTCTTATTCTCGGGAAAGCCCTTTCAGGAGGTGTTCTGCCGGTTTCTGCCGTTCTTGCGGATGATGAAATTATGCTTACAATAAAACCCGGAGAGCATGGATCGACTTTTGGAGGCAATCCACTTGCCTGCAAGGTTGCTATTGCAGCTCTTGAAGTAATAAAAGAAGAACGGCTGGCAGAAAATGCAGAAAGACTTGGCAGGATATTCCGTGACGAAATGAGAAAGATTAAGTCTGACATGATTGAACTGATACGTGGGAAAGGCCTGCTTAATGCTGCAGTCATCAGACCGACAAAAGGGAAAACTGCATGGGATGTATGCCTTGCTATGAAGGAAAAAGGCGTAATCGCCAAACCAACCCATGAACATATAATACGCTTTGCTCCGCCTCTGGTAATAACTGAAGATCAGCTGCTGGAGGCTGTCGGGCTCATCAGGGAAGCTTTTAAAACTTTTGAATAGCCTACCAGGTAATAGAATCAACCCGGGTAAATGCTTTTTAAGAACTGATCCTGAAGTCCTGGTTTTGAAATCTGGCCGGTAATTTGACCGGAGAGATTATTTTGTCAGATCAAAAACTTATTAATATTCTTTTATGACTCATTCAGGAAATATAAAATTGTTACCCGGAATGTTTCTGCTTTTGTTGTCAGCATGCAACAGCACGGGCGATAAGGAAGTAACTGATAAGGAACTTACAAGACATGTCAGGTATCTTTCTTCCGACATGCTGGCCGGCAGACTTGCCGGAACGCAGGGGGACAGCCTTGCTTCATTATATATAAGAAAACAATTACGAAGCGCCGGTCTTCTTCCGCTGGCAGAAGATGGTTTTCAGAATTTTCAGGTTACAAGCAAGGCTGAACCGGGTGAAAACAATTACTTCATAATTGACAATAAGACATACACCCCGGAACTTGATTTTAAACCAATGAGTTTCGCTGAAAATCAATCACTTGAGTCCGAAGTGGTCTTTGCCGGATATGGTTTCAGCATTAATAATGACTCAGTCAGCAGGGATGAATATTCATCACTCGATGTTAAAGGTAAATGGGTTTTGATACTTAGAGGTGATCCTGAGCCTGAAAAGTCTGACAGTTACTTTATTCCATTCAGCAAGGACAGGGATAAAGCAATGGTTGCCAGGGACAAGGGAGCCGGTGGTGTAATAATGGTCTCAGGGTCTTCCTTTGACCCGTCAGATTCTTTTGATCCCCTTTCATTGAATGACAATAGCGCTGGCATTCCGGCTTTAATGATTAAAAGAAAGGTGGCAGATAAAATTCTTGAAAAATCCGGCACATGCATCGACTCAATTGAAAAAAAACTTATCAGAACCGGAAAGCCGTTAAGCTTCAGCACAGGCATTACCGTGAAAGCTTCAGCTGAAATACTTAAGAAAGAGGCTACTTCCAGAAATGTGGTAATGCTTCTTCCGGGAGAAGATGAAAAACTAAAGAATGAATATATAATTATAGGGGCACATTATGATCATCTTGGCATGGGAGGACAAGGCTCTTCAAGCAGGGCAGCTGACACTACCGGCGTTCATCACGGAGCTGACGATAATGCCTCAGGTGTAAGTCTAATGATTGAACTTGCCGAAAAATTTGCAAAAAATAAAGATACTCATAAACGAAGCCTGCTTTTTATTGCTTTCTCGGCTGAAGAAATGGGTCTTATCGGCTCAAAATACTTTGCTGAAAATCCCATTATTGATCTTTCAAAAGTGAATGCAATGATTAACCTGGACATGGTTGGCCGACTAATGGATGACAGCATTTTGCAGATTGGAGGAGTTGGTACTGCCGAAAGATTTAAGGATTTTGTTCTTGAAAATACTGATACAACAGGCATTAAAATAACTTTCACCGAAGAAGGATATGGACCCTCGGACCATTCTTCATTCTACGGCAAAAACATACCTGTCCTGTTCTTCTCAACAGGTGCACATCAAGACTATCACACACCTGCAGATACTTATGACAAGCTTGATTACAAAGGAATGGTAAGCATATCGGACCGTGTTTTCAAACTTGCTTCAGCTCTGGCCAATTCAACACAAAGACTGAGCTTCAGGGAATCGGGTCCGATACAGGGAACCGGTAGGACAGTCAGGATGAGGGGCGTTACGCTTGGCATTATGCCTGATTTTGCGGGAAATGTAAAAAACGGCCTCCGTGCCGATTTTGTAACGCCAGGGA
Organism: Bacteroidales bacterium; assembly: GCA_013314865.1. Taxonomy (GTDB): domain Bacteria; phylum Bacteroidota; class Bacteroidia; order Bacteroidales; family VadinHA17; genus LD21. The sequence continues at coordinate 3,743 of JABUEV010000215.1, forward strand.
AACCAGCAGCCCTGGGGGGAATGAAAAAGGGCGATATTATCACTTCAATAAACGGGATGACTGTAAACAACATCCAGGATTACATGTTCCGCATGAGCCAGCTTAAGCACGGACAGACAATAAGTGTGGAGGTTCTGAGGGATAATAAAAAGATTATTCTTTTGATCCAGCTCTGATCAGGAGAGACTGTTAAAGCAATACAATTTATGAAGAGATTCATTTTATGGTTTTTAGCAATTGTCTTAACCCTGGCGGCGGCTTATTACCAGAGAAAGACAGGCCCCACCTATCCAAAAAGAATTGAAGTCACTCTTAATGATTCATTGTACACCCTCAGTCTTGTTAGGAGTATTGGACTTGATGAACGATCTGAGGTAAAACTTAAAATAGCTGATACTTCAATTAAGGCAAGAATTCTCTACAGGCGTTTCCCAACTGATGAACCTTACCAGTCAGCTCCTTTTGTATTCAGTGTCCGCCCTGTAGAATCATATTTAATGAATAATATATTTAAGATAACAGAAGAGAAGGGTCTCTTTGCTCAGGTTCCGCCACAACCTCCGGCTGGCAAACTGCAGTACTATATTGAGATTACCGACAGGAACGGCACACAGACAATCATGAAGGAATCACCGGTGATAATAAGGTTTAAGGGTGGTGTCCCGGGCTATATCCTTGCACCTCACATCCTGCTGATGTTTTTTGCGATGTTGTTCTCAACACTTGCAGGGCTTATGGGTCTATTTAACGACAGGGGCTATATAAAGTATTCTGTCATAACTCTGGTTTTACTGATTGCCGGAGGAATGATTCTCGGTCCTGTTGTCCAGAAGTACGCTTTCGGGGAATTCTGGACCGGAGTCCCTTTCGGCTGGGATCTCACGGATAATAAAACACTGATAGCACTTATTTTCTGGATAGCAGCAGTTATTATGAACCGGCGAAGAAAAAGCCCTGTCTATACAATAATTGCATCTTTTGTACTGCTTCTGGTATTCTCCATACCACACAGCCTTCTCGGCTCAGAACTTGACTATTCTACCGGAAAGGTTACTCAGGGAATAATTCTGTATTTTCTTATCCCCTCGTTCAAAAAATTCTTAAATTAAATGCAGCATCAGAGAATTACTCCCGTCTATTGATTGAAAAAATGAACGAGAGTGGGTGCAGCAGAACTAACACGAACAAGTCTTTCCGTAAAGATGACAAATGTAGAAGCGGCATTCAGAAATTTGCACCAGGATCTTCTGGACAGGTGTAAGATTGGGGACCAGAAGGCACAATTCCAGATTTACAAATTATACTACAAAGCTATGTATAACACAAGTCTGAGAATTGTAAATGACACGATGGAAGCTGAGGATATAATGCAGG